>JAKLEK010000062.1 GCA_022703115.1 Elusimicrobiota bacterium | reverse complement strand
CTCGGCCACTACGCGCCTGAGTTCTTCCTCGCTCAAGTTCATGCTTCCATCTTAT
This sequence comes from Elusimicrobiota bacterium, assembly GCA_022703115.1. Classification (GTDB taxonomy): domain Bacteria; phylum Elusimicrobiota; class Elusimicrobia; order Elusimicrobiales; family UBA9959; genus YA12-FULL-51-18. Next base: position 8,222 of record JAKLEK010000062.1, on the reverse strand, counting down.
CCTTGCGTTTGGTGAACACTATCCTGCCGTCCTTCTCTATGGTGTCCACTATCGCGAAGATCGTGCAGTCCACCGGCGTGTTCTCGGTCCTGGGGGTCTGACGCGCGCTCGAACCCTGCACCAGGAGGACCAGCTCGCCTTCGCCGGCCCCTACGGAGTCTATGGCCACCAGCGCGTGCCCGCGCGGTTTATCGTCAAGGCCCACGGGCTGGACCATCAGAAGTTTGGAGCCGACGAGCTTGTCGTCTTTGCGCGTGCAGACCACGTTGCCGACCACTCTGGCGAATACCATAGACCCTCCGGTTAGACCGCCTCGGGCGCGAAGGGCGAAGCGGCGGCGAACGCGCCTCACCCCTTACGCCGCGCGCTTCACTTCTTCTTGCCTTCCAGCGATATGGGCAGCCTGCCTTCCAGATCGGCGTGCGGGGACGGGATGACGTGCACCGACACGACCTCTCCTACCTTCTGCGCGGCGGCGGCGCCGGCGTCGCAGCTGGCCCTGCAGGCGGCGACCTCTCCACGGAACATAATGGTGACAAGGCCGGAACCGATCTTCTCGTAGCCTATCAGCCTGACGTTGGCCGCTTTCACGGCCGCGTCGGCGGCTTCGATGCAGGCGACCAGGCCCTTCGTTTCTATCATTCCAAGTGCTTCCATTTTATTCTCCTCCGTTATCAGACTATGTACGCCGGGTCGTCGTTCTTCAATCCTGCGGCGTTGGCCTCCTCCACGTCCAGGTGGAGCTCCAGGGCGAACTTATCGGACACGCGGCACAGCACGCTCTCGTAGACCGTCTCCCGGCCGGGACAGGCGCCGCAGCGCACCCGCACTTCGGCCCCGTCCTTTATCCTCATGCGCTCCGCGTCCCGGGGATGGAAATGTATATGCCTTTTGGAAAGTATGACCCCGGACCTGAGTTCCACGGAACCCCTGGGGCCTGTCAGCCTGACCCCGGGCGTGCTCTCCAGCCTGCCGGAATCCCTTATAGGCGGCTCCAGGCCGAGTTTCTTCGCGTCGCCCAGGCTGACTTCCACCTGGGAGTAGGACCTGTACGGGCCTATCATCCTAACGTTCGCCAGCGAACCTTTCGGCCCCTGGACCGAGACCCGCTGCTCGCAGGCGAAGAACCCCGGCTGGCGCAGCTGCCGGCACAACGCCGGTTCCGCGTCCCGGCCGAAAAGGACCTTGAAGTCCTCTTTCGTCAAGTGCACGTGCCGGTTGGATACGCCGACGGGAACGGGTATCCCCGCCCTTTCGGCGCGGAGCCTGATATCCTGGACCAGTTCCCTGACGAGATCTTCTTTACCCATCCCCGCCCCGCCGCGCCTTACCTGGCCAGCGCTTCCTCGAAGTGTATCACCCGCAGGAACTTGTCCGCCTTCAGGCTTTCGCCGCCCACCAGGGCGCCGTCTATATCCGGCTGGGCCATGAGAGAGTCTATGTTGTCGGCCTTGACCGAACCGCCGTAAAGTATGCGCACCCTAGAGGCGTAATCCCTGCCGTAGATCTTCTCCATGTGGCGCCTGATGAACACGTGGGCGTCCTGGGCCTGGTCCGGGGTGGCGGTCTTACCGGTGCCTATGGCCCAGACCGGCTCGTAGGCGATCACGGCGCGGACGACCTCTTCGGCCTTGAGGCCGGAGAAGGCGCCGTCCAGCTGCGTTTCCAGCACCCTGTAGGTCCTCTGGGTTTCCCGCTCTTCAAGGGTCTCTCCCACGCAGAGCACCGGGACGATGTTGTGCCTGACCGCGGCTTTAAGCTTTTTGTTGATCACTTCGTCGCTCTCGCCGAATATCTTGCGGCGCTCGGAGTGGCCGATGATGGCGTGCGTGCAGCCGGCGTCCAGCACCTGCGTCGGAGAGACGGCGCCGGTGAAGGCGCCTTTCTCCTCCCAGTGCACGTCCTGGGAGGACAGAAGGATCCTGGAACCGGCCAGGGCCTGCCTGACCGACCAGAGGTTGGTATACGAAGGGGCCACCAGGACTTCATGCGGCAGATCGGGACTGAGGCCTTTTTTAAGGGCGAGGGCCAGCTCGCCCGCCTCCGCGGCGCTCAAATGCATTTTCCAGTTGCCGGCTATCAACGGGACCCTTTTCTTGTCCATGTTCAAATTACCTTCCTTTTATAATCGCGAAAATACTCGCGTATGATTATATCATTTCGCCCAGGAGTTCTTGCCTGGGACGCGGAATGACGACCTTCTCGGTCAAAAGCCCTTTTTTGGCCGCCACGGCCGCCCCGGCCGCGACCGCCGCCTCCGCGGCGGCCACCGGGCCGGTCATGGTCACGAAAGCCTTGCCGCCAAGCGCCATCGCCAGACGTATTTCGAGCAGCCGTACCGGCGCGGCCTTGACCGCCGCATCCGCGGCCTCTATGAGCGCGGGGACGGAAAAGGCCTCGATAACGCCGAGCGCTTCGAGTTCGCCGGCCGCGGCGGTGCCGGCTATGGCGGGGAACACGTCCGGATGGATGTTCGGGACCACGAAACTGTCCGTCAGGGCCTGGGAAGCCTTCTCCGCTCCGGCCGAGACGGCCGCGTTCACGGCCGCGGTGTCGCCGGATACGAGCACGATATACTTCCCGGGACAGATGGTCCTGGAGAGCAGGAGTCCGACCTCGGAGGTCTTGAGCATCGCGTCGGCCGCCTCCAGGCCCCTGGCCACGCTGGAAAGTTCGACGCCGCCTATAGCCTTGTTCATGGTCCCGTCCTTGATCTCCGGAAAACGGCCCGCATGCGGCTTCGCCCCGGTCATCGGCGCGCCTCTATCTCCACGTATATCTCGTTGGCCTTCACCACGGTCCCGTCGATGCTGGCGTGGACGGGGCACCCGGTCAGGCCTGGCGGCAGGTCCCCGACCACGTCCCCCTTCCTTACGGTCCGGCCAGGAGACACGGACGGCGAGCAGGGCGTCCCGATATGCTGGCGCATCTGTATGCGCACGCGCGACGGCCTGTAGTCGTGCTCGATAAAAGGCGCGTCCGCGGCGTAATCGGATAAGCCCAGGCGCCGGATGAGCCTCGAGACCGGGACCTTGCGTCCGTCCCTTACCGGATGGGCCGATGGACGCCGGCCGGAATCTATGGACGACCCCCTGAAGCCGACTTTGGCGCTACGGAGGTCGGCCTTGGCGGCCGCGCATACGTCTTTCGGACTGAGGTTCTCCGGACAGGAATAAAGGCTGCAAAGCGAGCATTCGCAGCAGAGCAGGGCGTGTTCGGAACGCAGCTCGCCGCCGGCGCCGGAAAAGACCAGGGAGCGCATCACCCGGTGCGGCTGGACGTCGTGCCCCAGCAGGTACCGCGGACAGAGCTCGGTGCAGAAAGAGCACTGGTCGCAGGCGGAACGCCCTATGCGGGAGAAGACCGGCCTGCCCAGGGATTTCTTCAGTATGAGCGGATGGTCCTTGGGCAGGACGACCAGCCCGCCGGAGCATTTATTGACCGGGGTGTCGAAGTCCGTTATCACCTTCCCCATCATCGGACCGCCGTCTATTCCGGCCGAAAAAGCGCTCTTGAGACCTCCCGCGAGCGTTATGACCTCGGAGTAGGAGATGCCGACCGGCACTCTAAGGGTGCACGGCCTCCGCACCGCGCCGGCGACGGTGACGAACTTTTCCGTAACCGGGGTCTGAGAAGCCCGCGCGGCGTTGTAGAGCGTCTCGACGTTGAAGACGGCGCAGCCGGCGTCCAGCGGGATCCCCCCCATGGGCGTGACCCGTCCCGTGACGTCGTAGACCAGGCATTGTTCGTCACCGGCGGGATAATAGTCCCCGAGCAGGGAAAGGGAAACGTTCCTGCGGGTCCGGACGAGTTTTTCCAGCTTTCCGGTCAGTTCGCGGTGCTTTCTTTTTATCCCGACGATGCCGGAGGCGGCGCCGGTGGAGCGCATAGCCAGTTCCAGTCCGTCAAGCACCTGTTCGGGAAATCTTTCGAGGATGGCGCGGTCTTTTTTCAGGAGCGGCTCGCATTCCGCCGCGTTGACTATCACAAACTCGGCCTTCGCCGCGGCCTTCACATGGGCCGGGAAGCCGGCGCCGCCGGCGCCCACCACGCCCGCGGTCCTGAGCCTGGCCGGGAACTCTTCGGTGAAATCGCTCATAACTGCGGCGCGCGCTGCGGATATCCGGACCCGGAAGCCCGGAAGGACCGGGCCTGACGCGTCACTTGGCCACCAGGGCCTTTTTTACCGTGGCGGCCAGGCGCTTGACGCCCTCGTCTATCTCCTCCGGGGTGGCGTAGGAGAAGTTGAGGCGCATCGTGTTCTTGCCGGAACCGTCGCAATGGAACGCGGAACCTATCACGTACGCCACGTTCTCCTTTATGGCCTCGGCGAACATGTCGTCGGCGCTCATCGACTCCGGGAGCTTCACCCACAGGAAGAGTCCGCCTTCCGGCTTGGTCCAGGTGACGCCCTCGGGCATATAGCGCCCGAGCGCGGAGACCATGGCGTCCTTCTTGGTCTTGTAGACCGTTTTGACACGCTCGATATGCTTCTCGAAATAGCCGGTGCGCAGGAATTCCGCCGCTATGAGCTGGTTCAGGCTGGACGAACACAGGTCCAGGGACTGTTTCAGTATCTCCATCTTCTTTATGATGTCCTCGTGCGCCACTATGACGCCCATCCTCAGGCCCGGGGCGAAGGTCTTGGACATCGTGAAAAGGGAGATGATATTGTCGGTCCTACGCGTCTCCTTGTCCAGCCGGTAGAGCATCTTTGGCGCGGCGCCCTCGAAGCGCACCTGCCGATAGGGCGAATCCTCTATGACCACGACGTCGTATTTATCCGAGAGGGTTATTATCTTCTTTCTTCTCTGTTCGCTCAAAGTCACCCCGCTGGGGTTCTGGAAATCAGGGACGATGTAGAGGAATTTGTAGTGTTCTTCCTGTTTCCTGAGCCACTGCAGCCTTTCCTCCAGCTCGTCCGTCAGGATGCCTTCGTCGTCCATGCCGATGCCGATGAAGTCGGCCCCGTAGGATTTGAACACCTGCAGGCCGCCCATGTAGCTCGGTTTCTCCACGATCACGGGATCGGAGGCGTCGATGAACAGCCGTCCGACTATGTCGAGCGCCTGCTGCGAGGCGGTCGTGACCAGAATATTGGAGGGCTTGACTTCCACGCCTTCGTGCCGGTGCAGGAATTTGGCGAACTCTTCCTGGAATTCAATAAGCCCGGCGGTGGGGCCGTACTGCAGGGCGACACGGCCTTTTTTATCCATTATCCTTTTGACCGTGTCGGCGATAAAATCGTAAGGGAAGAGTTCCGGGTCCGGAAGTCCGCCGGCGAAAGAGATGATCCCGGGTTTATTGGTGACCTTCAGGAGTTCCCGTATGACCGAAGCCTTGGTGCGTCTCGGAGCGGCCGCTATGTTCTTGGCTAAGTCTATCATCATGACCTCCGGGCATGCTGCCTTGAATTTCCGGCGGAGCGTACGCGCTCCGCGGTTCTCAGAAAGCCTAAGCCGGCGCTGCTATCCGGCTCCAATATCTTATTAGATAATACGCGGTGGTTCAAGGAAAAACTGCCCGCCGCCGCCCCGGGTTTCCGGGGTGTACCTTGGCTTGGCAGTAATCCGCAACCAGGGTTCGCGGGGCCTGTCAGGGGCCCGGAACGCGGAACCGGCGTCGCGTACACCGTACGCGCGCCTGCGTTCCGAGTTGTGTCCGTGAACACACGACAGGGTAGCGTAGTCCACCCGGTCCTCCGCGCGTTTAAATAACAGACCAAGGCCGGAGAGGTGACGCCCGAGCCATCTTTTTGACCCCGCAGCGGAAGGTGAACAGAGTGGTGCTTCTCGCCTTTCCTAGCTAGGGGATGGGTGGAGCGAGGGAAGCGAAAAGATGGCTCGGGCGGCAGGACCCCGAACCCGCATCGGCTCAAGATCACGACAGAGAATGTCTGAGGGGTGCTTAGCGAGCCCCCCCTCCCGGCAGCCCAGCGCACCCGGAATAACCAGCCGAGGGACGACAGGGGCCCAAGGCCCCGTGGCCCCCTCTATGGACGACCGGGAAACGCCGGGCGGCTTCAGAAAAGGTGTCGACCTCTCTTCACCGGAAGCGATGGTTGACAACGGCCGCGGAATGTATCAGAATAGGCGTATCGATCCGCCCGCGGTCTGGAACGGCGCGGGGAACCATTCAGGAGGCTTTATGTCAGAACAGAGAAACGGGGACGTCCTCACGGCTTTCGTGCTCGGCGGCATAATCGGCGCGGCCCTCGGCATCCTCTTCGCTCCCGCGAAGGGCAAGGAGACCCGCGAAAAGATAAACGACTGGCTGGAAGACACCAAAGAAAAGGCCAAGGAAAAGCTGGACACGCTGGAAGAGGAAATAAAGAAAAGGAAAGAGCAGCTTCTGAAGCACAACTGATCCGCGACGAGGAAAAAGCCCGGAAGGACAGGCATCCTCCGGGCTTTTTCACGCCCTCTCGTCCGCCCCCGGCCTGCCGAACACCCAGCCCAGAAAGAACGTAAGGACGGTCCCTATCACCACTACCCAGCTCCATCCCATCGCCAACAGTCCGGTCTCGGACAGGTACAGCATAAGTCCGGCCACGCCGGCGCTGGCGCACATGGCCGCCACATTGCCCCTGTTCGAAACGCGCCCCGTCAACAGACCGAGCAGAAAGATCCCCAGCAGGCTGCCGGCGGTGACCCCGTTTATCTTATAAGCCATCCAGAGCATCCCCTCCGCGCTCCTGAAACTGAAGGCTATCCCCGCCAGCAGAAGACCGAACGCCGCGACGCTGAGACGCGAGACCGCCAGATAATGGCTCTCCGAAGCGCCCTTCCTGATAAGCGGCCTGTAGATGTCGGTTATGAACGAGGACGAGAGGGAACTGAGCGGGGAATCTATACTGGCCATGACGATAGCCATGAGCACCACGCCTTTGAGCCCGACAGGCAGGACCTGCACGGTAAAATGCGAAAGTATCTTATCCGAATTGTCCGGCTGCGGCAGGGACGGGTTCTGGCTGTAGAACACGAACAGCAGCGTCCCGATCGACAGATACAGGACCAGGAGCGGTACCGTCGCGAAGATGGTGGTTATGATGGTCCGCTGGCTGGCTTTCCTCGTCTCCAGCGTAAGCAGGCGCTGCATGAGCTCCTGGTCCGTGCCGAAAGCCGCCATCGAGCCGAAGATGCCGTTCAGCACCGCTATCCACAGGACGTTGGGGTCCTTAAGCCCCCAGCCCATGTTGAAGAGGGACAGCCGGCCGGCCCTGCCCGCCACGTCGGTCACGGCCGCCATCCCTCCGTCTATATGCAGCAGCAGATATCCAAGCACGACGAAACCGGCGAGGAAGAAAGTGACCGCCTCGAAAGCGCCGGTCCAGACCACCGCCTTTATCCCGCCGAAACCGATGAAGACCACGCTTATGCAGGTGAAGAAAGCCAGCGTTCCGGCGAGACTCCAGCCCATTATGACCGAAACGGCAAGGGAAGCGGCGTACAGCCGCACGCCCGAGGCGAAGAGCCTGGTCACGAAGAAGAAGGCCGAACCGGCGTAGCGCGTACCCGCGCCGAAACGGTGGCCGAGATACTCGTATATGGTGGTACAGTTGTATTTATAGAAGGCCGGTATGAAGATGAAGGCGATCAGCACCCTGGCCGCGGCCGAACCTATGAAGAACTGCAGGTACTGCCAGTTCTCCTTGAAGCCTATGGCCGGCACCCCGACTATCGTCATAGCGCTTATCTCGGTCGCGACGAAGGAGAGCATCGCGGCCCAGACCGGGATCTTGCGCCTGGCCACGAAATAATCCTGCGTATCGGCCTCGCCCCGGCCTTTGAAGTAGGAGATCAGCAGCAGCACGACCACGGCCGCTCCGACCCAGGCGTAATCGGCCGCGCCCAGCGAAGTCATTCTCTCGAAAGTTCCGGCTTCGTTCATTTTTCCCCCGAAATACCGAGTATATCCGCCTTCACCGGCCCGGAGCCGGCGAGACGGGCATGGTCCCGCCGACACGGCCGGCGGCGGAGAGCGCGGCGGCCGCGGCCCGCTGGAAATCGTCCAACCCGCAGAAAGCGCACAGGCCGGCGCCGAGCCGGCCGCGGAACCTGTCGAAAACGAAAGGGCTGCCGAAAGCCGCCATGAGGCTTTCTCCTCCGCCGGCAAGCGCCCGCTCTATCTCCGCGGAAGCCTCCGGCCCCAGATTGATGTCCCCGCTGAAGGCCCGGGGCCGGGAAAAAGAGCCTATCACCGTCTTACCGGCCTTCTGCCCG
>JAKLEK010000061.1:2405-8497 GCA_022703115.1 Elusimicrobiota bacterium | reverse complement strand
GATCTGCGGAATCCAGAGCGCCGGTCAGCACTGACGGGTCGACCGTCCCTCCTCCGGCGGCTATCCCTTTAACGGCGGCTATCCTGAGCGCGATATCCGGCGAGGCGCCGTATATCTCTTTCAGTTTCTCGAAAGCTTTCCCGTCCCGGACCGAACCCAGCGCGCTCACCGCTTTGAACCTGAGAGTGGGATTGGGATCGTCGGCCAGTTCGAGCAGGGTCTTGAGCGCCGCTTTTCCTCCTCCGGAGCATTTTATCCCGTCCAGCGCCGCTATGCGGACCCGCATCGACTCGTTCGGAGTAAGAAGGGCGGCCAGGCGTTCGGCCGCAGCCGGAGAGCAGATGGAGGCCAGTATGCTCGCGCCCTGGAATCGTATCCCCTCGTCCTCGGAACCGGTGGCTTCCAGGAACTGGGTCATTTCTTCAGCGTATCCCAGACGGGCCAGTTCCCTGGCCGCGGCGTCCCGTATGGTCCCGAAGCGGTCGTTCTTAAGCTCGTACAGCATGGTCCCGGCCTTGTCCCCTTTCATGCGCGCGAAGGCTTCGATAGCGTGTTCGCGGAGCTTGTTCCGGGAGATTATCCGCAGTTCGGCCAGGGGCGAATCGCCTTCGGCGTTCCTGGCGGGTTCGTCACCTATTATCGCGTAGACCGCCTTGAGGCCGGAGGGTTCTCCAAGTTTCCACAGAGCCTCCGCGGCGTTTATCCTGGCGTGCTTGTCCGGGTCGGCGAGGAGTTTTTTCAGGATGCCTGCGGCCGACTTGTTCCCGGCCTGGCCCAGGACCGCTGCCGCCATCCCCCTAACGTCCGGGTCCCTGTCCTTGACATAGGCGAGGGTGATCTCCAGAGCCCTGCGTCCGAGCTCCCTGCCGGATATCTCGGCGGGAGGTTCCTGCGCCGCGCCATGGCGCGGGGAGAAAAGGATAAAAAGCGAGAGAGCGGCCGCTTGCGTTCTTCTCATACGGATATTATCCATTATGTCTCTTTCGGGAAGGTTAAAGTTTGGTTACGAAAAGGTTACGCTGCGGCCCCCGGTAGCTCCGCGCTCCGGGCAAAAATGCCCCCTAGAGGGTTCGGCCACAAGTCGCGCACTCGCCGTCGCTCGTGCGCGCTCGCGGCCCCGGCTCGCGGTCTCGCCTACTGGCTCGACATCGCTCCGCCTTTCGAACCCTCACGCGAATCAAGCAGTTGATTCGCTTAGGGGACAAAAATGCCCCCTAGAGGGTTCGAACCTCTAACCTACTGCTCCGAAGGCAGCCGCTCTATCCAGTTGAGCTAAGGGGGCGTCGGGTGCCGCGCCGCCGCCGTGTTCCGGCGCGCGAGGCGACTTGTGAAGAGACTCCCATTATTATAGAATTTATTACGTTCTGCGTACAGGAAACCGTATCGCCCCTATAGAGAAAGGGCATCAAAGGAGCGCGCCATGGGTGGACATTCTCACTGGGCCGGGATAAAACATAAGAAGGCCATTACCGACGCCAAAAAAGGCAAGGTCTTCACCAAGATCATCAAGGAGATAACGATCGCCGCCAAGGTCGGCGGCGGGAAACAGGAGGAAAACCCGCGCCTCCGCAAGGCCGTGGAAGACGCCAAGGCCGCTAACATGCCTACAGACAACGTCAAGCGCGCCATCATGCGCGGCACGGGCCAGCTCCCGGGCGTCACTTACGAGGAGGTTACCTACGAAGGCTACGGGCCGGCCGGAACCGCCGTCCTGGTCCAGGTCACCACCGACAGCCGCAACCGGGCTTTCAGCGAGATCCGGAAGATATTCGAGGTCGGCGGCGGGAACATCGGTGCCGCCGGCTGCGTGGCCTGGATGTTCGAGACCAAGGGCTACATCTCCGTCAAGAAGACCGACGTGAAAGAGGACGAGCTCATGACGCTCGCCCTGGACGCCGGCGCGGAAGACTTCAAGACCTCCCCGGATTCGGACGAGTACGAGATCATAACCGCCCCGGCGGACCTCGACGCTGTCAAGAAGAAACTAGAGGACGGCGGGATATCCATAGTCCTGGCGGAAGTGACGATGCTGCCCAAGAACGAGGTCATGGTGGGAGAGGACAAGGCGCAGCAGGTCCTGACCTTCATGGACAACCTGGAAGAACACGACGACGTGCAGAAGGTGTATTCCAACTTTAATATCCCGGATTCGGTCCTCGCCAAACTGCAGTAAGAGCGGCAGAAAATGAAGATCCTAGGCATAGATCCCGGTCTGGACCGGACTGGCTGGGCGGTGCTGGAAAGCGCCCCCCCGCTCCCGCCCAGACTGCTTGCCTCGGGTCTCATCCACACGGGGGCCGGCACCCCCCTCTCTAAGCGCCTCCTGGCGATATTCGACTCGGTGACCTCGGTGATCGGCGAGAATTCTCCCGACGAGGCCGCCATCGAGGAGGTCTTCTTTACGGCCGGGACCGACACCCAGGCCAATACCACGCACGCGCGCGGGGTCATCCTCCTTGCCTGCGAAAAACTTAGCCTCACTCCGGTATCCTACAACCCCGGGACCATAAAAAAGACCCTGAGCGGGAACGGCCGGGCCGAAAAGGCCCAGATGCAGCGCATGGTCCAACTGATACTCTCCCTCGACGCCCCCCCCACCCCGGACGACGTAGCCGACGCCATGGCCGCGGCCATCTGCCATATGCGCGTCGGCCCGTTCCGGGCGGCGGTCGCGAGGGCCAGATGATCGCCTCCCTGCGCGGCGTCGTGACGCGCAAGACGGAAGAAAGCGCCGTGATAGACGTTTCCGGCGTCGGGTACGAGGTCTTCTTCTGCGAGGCGTCGCTGCGGAAGCTGGGTTCCGAGGGCTCGGAAGTATCGGTCCATACCGTGGAATCGGTCAGCATGTACGGCGGCGCCGCCCTCTACGGCTTCCTCACGCTGGAGGAAAAAGACCTGTTCGACCTTCTGCGCGACGCGGTCCCAGGTACCGGAGCCAAGAAAGCGCTGGATTACCTAAACAAAGCCCTGCGCTCCCTCCCCGACTTCAAACGGGCCGTGGCCGGGAACGACCCTAAGCCGCTGACCTCGATTTTCGGCTTTACCGCCAAGACGGCGGACAAGCTCATCTCGTCCTTGAAAGGCAGGATCCCGGACCTGCCGGCCGACGCCGGACAGGGGGCCGCCGCCTCGGCCAGGCACGGCGCCTACGCCAGGGCCTTCTCGGCGCTGGCCGCCCTCGGGTTCAGGGCCGGCGAGGCGAAGGCCGCTCTGGACGCGGCCGCGGCGGAAGGCGGTCCGGAGAACGTGGACACCGAAACCCTGTTGAAGCGCGCTCTCAAGATGCTGTCCCCCGGATGACGCGCGGACCGATATGCCTGAAAAGAACGACATACTGAACGGGAAGGCCGACGGCGAAGAACTGCGTTACATGGACAGCGCGCTCCGCCCGGAACGCCTTTCCGAGTTCGTGGGCCAGCCTAAACTGAAAGAGAACCTCGGCGTGTTCATCTCGGCGGCCAAAGGCCGCAAGGAAACCCTGGACCACTGCCTGTTCTATTCCCCTCCCGGGCTCGGCAAGACCACTCTCAGCTACATACTCGCCAAAGAGATGGGGGTCAACATCAAGGTCACTTCCGGGCCGGTACTGGCCAAGCCCGGAGACCTGGCCGCCATGCTCACGACCGAGTTACAGGAAGGAGACATACTTTTCATAGACGAAATACACCGCCTTAACGCGGCCGTGGAGGAGGCCCTTTACCCGGTGATGGAGGATTTCCTTTTCTTCATCAGCACCGGCGCGGGCCCCGGCGCGACCACCCTCAAGCTGGCCGTGCCCAAATTCACTCTCGTCGGAGCCACCACCAGGAGCGGCCTGCTGACCGGCCCTCTCCGCGACCGTTTCGGCATTGTTTTCAATCTAGGCTTCTACGGCCAGTCCGAACTCGAGCAGATACTCGCTCGTTCCGCCCGGATACTTAAGACCGAGACGACCCCCGGAGGACTGGCGTACATAGCGGCCCGCGCGCGCGGCACTCCCAGGATAGCCAACCGGCTCCTGAAGCGGGTGCGCGATTTCGCTCAGGTCCGCGGCGGCGGGGTCATAACGCCTGAAGTAGCCCTCGACGGCCTCGACTCGATGGAGATCGACAAGGAGGGACTGGACGGCCTCGATCGCAGACTGCTGCGCACTATGGCCGAAAAGTTCAGCGGCGGCCCGGTCGGCGCCGAGACGCTGGCGGTGGCGGTCTCGGAGGAGACCGATACCCTGACCGACGTCATAGAACCTTACCTTATGCAGTCCGGTTTCATTCAGCGCACCACAAGGGGAAGGCTCCTTACGGCCAAAGCCTACCTCCATCTCGGCCTCAAGGTCCCTGCGCAGGACAAATTCCTGTAACCTCATAAGCGGGCGCTTAGCCGCGCCTTTTTCCGCTCCGATAGATGACAAGACTTCTTCTGACCCTGCTTCTCTCCATTCCGAACGCGCGATCCGCGGCCGGAGCGGACGAACAGGTTATCCGGGTCGCGATCGCCAGGAACGTAAAGCAGTTCAGGCTGAACACCTCCGCCGACGCCTTCCTTGTCGAGACGAAGACCGGCCAGAGATATCAACTTCTGGCCAGGTCCGTATACGAGGTAAAGTATATAAGCCCCTCCAGCCTGGCCGTAGCCGGGCAGACGCTGGAGTCACCCGTAAGGATACTTGCCGGGAACGGCGGCGACGCCATAAGGATGAACGGCCGCCATTACAAGGGCGATATCTACCTGAGGACTAACGGAGCGGAAAAGCTGGAGGTAGTGGAGCACCTTCCGGTGGAAGACTATCTGTGCGGGGTGCTGCCGGCAGAAATGAGCCCGGATTGGCCGCTGGAGGCCCTTAAAGCCCAGGCCGTGGCCTCCCGCACGTACGCGCTCAAGAAGTCGGACCCGAAAAAGGATTACGACATGACCGACGGGGTGGACACCCAGGTCTACAGCGGGGCCTCCGGAACGAACGAGCGCATCCGCAAGGCGGTGGAGTCGACCCGCGGCGAGGTCCTGGTCTACCGGGGCCGGCTGGTGACCGCCTTTTTCCACGCCTGCTGCGGAGGGCATACCGCAGCGGCCAGTTCCGCCTGGGGCGAGGAAGTGGTAAAGCCGCTGTTCGGGGTCCGGGACCCCTACTGCGCCGTCTCCAACCACTACCGTTGGGATTTCTACGCTACCACACGCGACCTTCTCTCTTTCATCCAGTCGCGCGGCTCTTCGGCCATGAAAATAAAAAGAATAAGGGTCCATAAACGCGACCGGACCGGCCGCGCTTCCGCTCTTAAATTCGCCACCGACGCCGCCCCGTTCATCGTCTCCGCGGTGGAACTCCGCAAGGCGTTCGGCACCTACGATATCCGCAGCACCCTTATAACCAGGGTCGATCCCGTAAAGGGCGGTTATGAATTCTCGGGCCGGGGCTGGGGCCACGGCGTCGGGATGTGCCAGGACGGCGCGAAGGCCATGGCGTACAAGGGCGCATCCTATAGGCGGATCTTGAAGCATTACTATCCCGGAGCCCGGATATCCGGGCTGAGCGGGGAGGCAAGATGACGGAAGCCGCGCTGTCCGAGTTCGACTCGCTTGATATTTCCCCCCTCATCGCGGCGCGTCCGGCCGAGCCCCGGGATTCCTCCCGCCTCATGGTCCTCGACAGGTCTTCGGGAAGCCTGACGCACGGCGTCTTCAGCGGCCTTCCCGGATTTTTACGGCCCGGGGACGTCCTGGTGCTGAACCGCAGCCGGGTCTGGAAGGCCAGACTGCCCGCCCGTCGGGAAACGGGCGGAGATTCGGAGCTTCTTTTGATAAAGCCAGAAAGCGCCGATCTCAGGAAGTGGCGCGCTCTGGTGCGGAAAATGGAACCGGGCCGCAGAGTCGTCTGCCGCGGCGGAGCGGAAGCGGTCTGCGTCGCCAGGAACGCCGACGGAAGCTTCTCCTTCGATCTTTCGGCGCCGCTGGACGAGGCCTATCTGGAGAAGAACGCCGAGGTGCCCCTGCCCGGCTACATCCTTAAGGCCCGTAAGAGGTCTCAGGACGAAGTCCAGTCCGCGCAGGACGAGTCGCGGTATCAGACCGTCTACGCGGAAGAGCCCGGCTCCATAGCCGCGCCCACCGCCGGTTTT
>JAKLEK010000061.1:0-2307 GCA_022703115.1 Elusimicrobiota bacterium | reverse complement strand
CCATTTCACGCCCGGGCTGCTCTCCGCCCTGAAGGCCCGGGGAGTGGAGACGCTCTATGTGACCCTGCATATAGGCTGGGGCACCTTCAAACCCGTAAGGACCGGCGACCCAGCCTCCCATGTCATGCTGGAGGAAGCCTGCCGCGTCAGCGAGGGGACCGCGGCAGCGCTCAACTCCGCCAGGGCGAGGGGCGGGAGGATAATAGCCGTGGGCACTTCCTCGATGCGGACCCTGGAAACCCTGTCGGACCCTTCCGGCCGCGTGCTACCTGGCGAAGCCATGGCCGGCCTTTTCATTCATCCCGGCTACAGGTTCAAAGTGGCCGGGGCCTTCATCACCAATCTGCACGTGCCTTCGTCCGCTCCGCTCTACATGACGGCGGCTTTCGCGGGACGGGAGCGGCTGTTCGCGGCTTACGGCGAAGCGGTGCGCGGGAAGTACAGGTTCTATTCTTACGGCGACTCCATGTTGATAGTATAGCGGCCGCCGCCCTGGAGGGATATGAAACATTTCGAAGTGCTGAAAGCGGACCCGGCCAGCAGGGCGCGCATATGCCGGTTGAAAACCGCGCGCGGCGAGGTGAACACTCCGGTATTCATGCCGGTGGCGACCCAGGGTAGCGTTAAGGCCGTTTCCCAGGAGGACCTGAAGGCCATCGGCACCGAATGCATACTCTCCAACACGTACCATCTTTATCTGCGCCCCGGTCTGGAGGTGCTTGAGAAGTTCGGCGGCCTGCACGGCTTCATGGGGCATCAGGGCCCGGTCCTGACCGATTCCGGCGGCTATCAGGTTTACAGCCTGAGCAAGCTGCGGAAAATAACCGAGAACGGCGTGCACTTCACCTCCCATATCGACGGCAGTCCGCATTTTTTCACCCCTGAACGGGTGATAGATTACCAGGCCAGGATCGGGTCCGACATCCGGACCTGCCTGGACGTCTGCGTGGAGAACCCCGCCGGCCGCGACGAAGCCGCGGAGGCGCTCAGGAAAACGAAGCTTTGGGCCGAAAGGTCGAAGAAACACTTTTCCGAGACCGTGCCCCGCTCCGGACCTGCGCGCAGGCCGCTCTTTTTCGGCATAGTCCAGGGCGGCATCTTCGCCGATCTGCGCCGGGAAGCGGCGCTGCATATGGCGGAAACCGTGGACCCCGACGGGTTCGCCGTCGGCGGATTGTCTGTCGGAGAGACCAAGGTCCAGATGCACGCCGCGCTGGCCGTAGTGACCGAGAACCTCCCGAAGGACCGGCCGGTCTACTTCATGGGGCTCGGCAGCCCGGAAGACCTGTGGGAAGCCGTCGAACTGGGAGCGGACATGTTCGATTGCGTGCTGCCCACGCGTAACGCCCGCAACGGCCAGGCCCTAACTTCCCGCGGACGGTTCTACGTCAAGAACGCCCAGTACAAGAAGGACGACTCCGCTCTCGATCCGGATTGCGACTGCTACACGTGCCGGAACTACTCGCGGGCCTACCTCTCGCATCTGTTCAAGGCGCGGGAGTATCTGCTGTACCAGCTCCTTTCGGTGCACAATCTCCGCTTCCTCATAAACCAGACCCGCATCATGCGGGAAGCGATAAAGAACGGCGACTTCGCCGCGAAAAAAAAGGAATTCCTGGATTCCTATCTGGGCGGCTGCCCCGGCCGGTCCAGGTGACGGCCGGCCTTCGCTCCCCTCTCGTGCCCGGCCAGGCGCCGGGCCGCGGGATTTTATAGCGCAAATTTGTTAGAATATCTGACGTAAACCCGTAAGATAACGGAGGAGACATGAACCAGAACGCCGCTTTCATGCAGTTCGTCCCATTAATAATAATAATGGGTATATTCTATTTTCTGCTCATACGTCCCCAGCAGAAGCAGGCTAACGAACGGAAGAACATGCTCGCCGCCCTCAAGCCTGGAGACAAGGTGCTGACCAACGGCGGGATAGTGGGCGTGGTGACCGCCGCTGAGGGAGAGGAACTTCAGGTAGAAGTGGCCAAGAGCGTGAAGCTGACGGTGGTCAGGTCCGGGATAGCCGGCCTGATGAACGAACCGGCCAAGAAATAAAGCGGCGGCGGGATTTCCCCCCGCCCCGGTCCCCTATGCTGCCTACAGGATTCAGGAGCGCGCGATGAATAAATTACACTGGAAAATGGGCCTGGTGCTGGGCCTTATCATAATGTCCGGCTGGCTTTTATATCCGACCGTGGACTGGTACACCAAGGCGGCGGACGAACGCGGCAAGCTGGAGGCCGTCAAACTGCGCCCCAGACATATGCTGAATCTGGGCCTGGACCTGCGCGGCGGGACCCACATGCTGCTGGA
>JAKLEK010000060.1 GCA_022703115.1 Elusimicrobiota bacterium | reverse complement strand
ACCCCCATGCAGGAGGTCACCGTCATGACGTCGCGTATGCCGTAAAGCGGGATGAACTGGACCGTGGACTGGATGTTGTTGAGGTCGTTTATCACGCGGCTCATCACGTCCGAGGAGCGTTTGCGCCAGTAGAACTCGATGGAGAGGCGGTGGATATGGGTGAACAGGTCGTCGCGGACCTGCTGCACCACTTTCTGACCGATCCAGCTCATCAGGTAAGCGTTGATGTATTCGGCCGACATGCGGAGCACGAAAACGGCCGGCAGGGCTATAAGGACCATTTTCAGGAAGGCGAGGTCCCTGTCCACGAAAACGCCTTTCATCACCGGGCCCAGTATGTAGACCACGCCCCCGCGGATGGCGGCCAGGCAGATCATCGAGGCGGCGGCCTGGAGGAAACGGAGTTTATAGGGTTTTACGTAGGAAAGAAGGGCTTTGGAGAGGACGCGGAACCGGTCCTTTTCAAGGCTCGGAGCTTTGGTGTCTGGCATATTATGAACGGGGGGCCGGCGCTTCCGGCCTCATTTCAGGTGGCCGAGGATCTTTTCCGCCGCGCGTTCCGCGGCGCCTGGGTTGCCCAGCATGCCGCGCAGGGCCAGGAATTCCTTGCGCATGGCCGCCATCTTGGGCGGATTGTTCAGCAGCGCCAGGGCTTCCTGCGCCAGAGCGGCCGGGTTCGCCTTCTCCTGCATCAGTTCCTTGACCACCGGGCGCTTCAGCAGGATGTTGACCAGGGAGATATAGCTCACCTTGGCGATGCGGCTGGCTATCGCGAAACTGAAACTGGCCATTTTGTAGGCCACCGTCATCGGAATGCCCATAAGGGCGTTCTCCAGCGTCGCTGTCCCGGAACAGGTGAAAGCGAAATCCATGGTGGAGCGGATGCGGTGGTCCTGTTCGCGGACTATCTCTATGTCCTTCGACCAGTACCTGTCCACGCTTTCCAGCGCGGGGACCAGTTTTTCGTCCGGGAATTCGGGCACGGCGAAAACGTAGGCCCTGGCGTTGGGGTAGACGGACTTTATCTTGTAGAAGGCCTGCACGAATATCGGGAGATGACGGGTTATCTCTGACTTGCGGGAACCGGGCAGGATGCCTATCCGGAAGGCGCACTGCTCCGGCACTTCCGGCTTCTCCGCCGGCGCGGGGACGCTGTCCAGCAGCGGATGGCCGACGAACGAGACCCTGCAGCCGGCCTTCCGGTAGATCTCCTCCTCGAACGGGAAAATGACCAGGGCCTCTTTCACGAGCCGGGCTATCTTCAGGGCGCGGCCGGGCCTGGAGGCCCAGACCTGCGGGCTGATGTAGTAAAAGGCGGGTATGTTGCGGTGCGCCGCCAGGCCGAGCACCTGGTGGTTGAAGCCGTAGAAATCCACCGCGATCACGCAGGCGGGGCGTTTCTCCTCCAGATAGCGCCTGACCAGGCGTATCAGCTTCAGCCACAGGAAGAAGTTCTTGAACGGTTCCGCGAAACCTACCGCGCCCACCGAGACCAGATTATAAATGAAATGAGAGGAGACGGCGCGCATCCGTCCGCCGCCTATTGAAGTTATGGAAAGTTCCGGGTCCTTCGCTTTAAGGGCCTTTATGAGGGAGGCCGCGTGAGCGTCCCCGGAGGGGTCTCCCGCTACTATGAGGATGTTCTTGGTCGTTGGGATTATAGTGGCCATAAAATATGAGCGCTGGACCGCGTGCGGCGCGCGGGCGTATTGCGCTCCGCTCCTTGCGCCTGTCGGTTTACGGTTCGGGCTTTACGACTTGTCTATGCCGGAATTCTTCAGCCCTTCTTCCACTATCATCCGGGTCGCGCCGCCTATGTCGCCCAGCGAGCGGGCCAGGGAGGGCTTCGCCTCCGGGGCCCTCGTCCCGGAGACCTCGTAGCGTTTCAGGGAATCGGTTATCTCCAGCGCGAGGCGCAGGGCTTTAAGGCCTTTCTCGCCGCTCGGGCCGGGCTTCTTGGAGTTGTTTATGCAGTCTATGAAGTGGTACAGCTCCTCTTTTATCGGCTCCTTCCTTTCGATCTTCGGGAAGGTGATCTCCACGTCCTTGAGGGATTTCAGCACCGGGGTCTTCTTCCGGTATATCTTGAGGCGGGCGCTGATGTAGTCTATGGAGAGGTAGGAGTCCTCCTGGTATATGCGCATGCGCCGTGAGCGTTCCATGGTCACGCGGCTGGCTGTTATGTCGGCCACGCAGCCGTTCTTGAACTTGAGGCGGACATTGGTGATGTCCTCGTGGGAAGAGAGGACGCTGGCGCCGACGGCCTCGAAACTTTCGATGGGCGAGTCTATCATCGTCAGTATGATGTCCAGGTCGTGGATCATCAGGTCCAGGGTCACGCCGATGGCGGATACCCTGGGGTCGTACGGACCCAGGCGCTCGATGGTCACGAAACGGGGCTTTTTGACGTGTTTCAGGGTCTCTATCACGGCCGGATTGAACCGTTCCACGTGCCCGACCTGGAGCACGACCTTTTTGCGCTCGGAAAGGTCCAGCAGCTTGCGGGCGTCGTCTATGGAATTGGTGATGGGTTTCTCTACCATGCAGTGCACGCCGGCTTCCATCGCCTTGATGGCTATTTCGGCGTGGTATTCGGTCGGTACCGCCACTACGAGGGCGTCCACCTGGGGCAGGAGGTCCGAAAAGTCCTTATAGGCCAGGGAATTGTATTTCCAGGCCAGCATCTGCGCCTGCAGCAGGTTGGCGTCGGAAACGCCTACCAGTTCGACTTCCGGCATCTTGGCCAGGGTCCTGATGTGATAGGTCCCTATTTTTCCGGCGCCGATAACCCCGAAACGCATTTTTTTCTTGTTCTCAGCCATAAAAATCCCTCTGTTCCGCGGGCGCCGTTTTCCGGCCCCGGGAATATGTATATCTTACTATATTAAGGGGGTGTCCCGCTCCGCCGGGCGTCAGTCCCGCGGGAGGAAGTCTTCCGCGGTCATCGCGGCCACGGTTATTCCGCAGTCCGCCGCCTTTTTAAGGAAGGCGTCCTTGTCAAGGATAAGGGTCTTCGCGGCCTCTATCGCCAGGATGGAGGCGCCGGCCTCGCGCATGCTGTCCAGGGTGGCGCCTCCGACCACCGGCAGATCGAAGCGCATGTCCTGGTCCGGCCGGGCGACCTTGACCACGGCGAGGCCGGAGAGGCGTTCGCCGGCGGCGCGGGAGCCGGCCCGCAGCACGGTCCCGGCCCTCTTTATGCACTCGTCGGTGCCTTCCTGCGCCTCGGCGGCTATGACCACCCGGTCCTTGACCGCCACCGTAAGGCCTATGTCCAGCGCCGCGAGCGCCTTGGCGGCCTTCCAGCCGAAGGCGATGTTCTGCAGAGCGTCCTTGTCCGGCTTATGTCCGGAAAGAACGCCCGGGGCCGGCATAAGATGCTCCAGGAAGGTCGCGGAGCTGACCAGCTCTATGCCGTCCCTGGCCAGTTCACCGGCCAGGGCGCCCAGCAGGGAATTGGCTTTCCGGTCCTTTAGGGTCAGCAGGAGTTTGGCGGCCCTGAGGTCCGGCAGGATGCCGCCGAAGACGGAGACGTGCGGGACTTTCCCGGCCATGAGGACCTTGTCGGCGCCGTGCTTTTTCAGGAAGTCTATGGGGGCGGATATGGCGCCGAGCCTGAAATATTCCACGGCGGCCGAATAGCCCTCTATCTCCCGGGGGGTTATGTCCCTGAAACCGATCACGAAGACGGCGTATCCCAGGTTCTTCGCCTCTCTGGCGAACAGGAGGGGGAACTCCCCGCCTCCGGCTATAAGTCCTATTTTTTTGTCCATACCGTTTGAAAGCGGATGTATGCCGTTAAGCGGCGGTCGGGTACCCCGTCCCCCGCTCTTTACGCTTCGCTTTCGGCCATGACGGCGGCGCGGCCCCTCGGCCGGGCTATGCCGCGTTTGGTGCCTTCGCAGAATTCCACCATGTGCTTCGCCTCGGGCGAGAGGCGTTCGGCTTTAAGCCGGGCTATGGCGTCCTTGAGGAGGTAGCCGCCGAAGAAGAGGGTCTTGTAGGCGTGTTTCACCGACTTTATGCTTTCCAGGGAGACCCCGTTGCGTTTCATCCCGACCAGGTTCAGGCCGGCCGGTTTCGCCCTGTCGCCCCTTACGGAACAGTAGGGGAGGATGTCCTGGTTGGCCATGGAGCCCCCGGAGAGCATGGCGAGGGAGCCGACGCGGGTGAACTGGTGTATGGCGGCCAGGCCGGAGATGATGGCCTTGTCCTCTATGAGGACGTGGCCCGCGGCGACCGCGGAGTTAACCATTATCACGTTGCTGCCTATGCGGCAGTCGTGCCCGACATGGGAGTTGCACATGAACATGCAGCCTGAGCCGATGGTGGTTATGCCGGTGAGGGGGGAGCCGCGGTGAAGGGAGACGCCTTCCCGGATTATGTTGGAGTCGCCCATTACGAGCCGGGTGGGTTCGCCGTGGTATTTGTAGTCCTGGGGGGGCATGCCTATGAAGGCGTGGCCGGTGAGCTGGTTGTTCTTGCCGAGTTCGGCGAACTCCAGGATGGAGTGCGGTCCCACTACGGTGCCGGCGCCTATTTTCACGTTCTCGCCGATGACGGCGTAAGGGCCTATTTCCACGTCGTTATCGAGCTGTGCGGAAGCGTGGACTATTGCCGTAGGGTGTATTTTAGTAGACATGGTTCCTCCAGAAAATCAGTCGCGTCCCGCCAAGGGTTCGGCTGAAGCCTTTGGGGTTCGCTGGGCCTGCCGGGTTACCGGGACCGCTCCGGGAGCGGTCAGTCCACGGCGGCTATGAATTCGGCTTCGGCGGCGAGCTCCTCGCCGACGTAAGCGAAGCCCTGAAGCTTGCCGATCTTGCCTTTAAAGCGGATTATCTCCACGAATATTTCGAGCACGTCGCCCGGTACGACCAGGCGGCGGAACTTGGCGCGGTTTATGCCGGCGAAATAGGCCAGACGCCCCTGCACCTCGGGGAGCGACATCATCATGGCCGCGGCCGTCTGCGCCATGGATTCCAGTATGAGCACCCCGGGGAAGATCGGTTTTCCGGGGAAATGACCGTTAAAATAGGGTTCGTTGGCGGCGACGCACTTTATGCCGGCGCAGCGCTTGTTCTCCTCTATTATCTCCACCCTGTCCACAAGGAGGAAGGGCTGTCTGTGGGGTATTATCTTCAGGATCTCGCTGGCCGAGATGGTCCGGACCGGGGTGTACCCGGAAGGTTTGGTTTCGCTCATATCAGGATGTCCCGCCGTTTCAGGATGCGCATTGCTCGATCAACAGTTTAGCAAAATTCACGTTGTTCTTGTGGCTGGTGAAGGAGGCTTCCACGCTCACCCGGTCGAGGCACAGGCCGGTTAGGGCCAGGTCCCCTATGAGGTCCAGCAGTTTGTGGCGGGCCAGCTCGTCCGGGAAGCGGAGCCGGCCTTCGGCGCTCAGAAAAGCGTTGTCGTCGACTATCACCGAATTCTCCAGGGAGCCGCCCAGGGCCAGGCCGGCGGCCCGCAGGGCCGAGATCTCATCCTTGAAGCCGAAGGTCCTGGCCGGAGCCACCCTGGCCATATAGGTGTCAGGAGTAAGCGAGATCTCGAAGATCTGCGAGCCGATGAGCTTATGAGGGTGGGTGAAGGTCATTTTAAAATAAGGGGAATCGGAGGGCGAGGCCCTGTAGCAGGCTTTTTCAAAAGAGCTCTCGATCGGTCCTTTCAGCAGCAGCCGCTGCTTTTCCTGGCATGGCTTGTCGGTTATGCCCGCGTTCATCAGCGCCTTCGCGAAAGGCAGGGCCGAACCGTCGCAGGCCGGGGGTTCCTCTCCCGTCATCGCTATGTCCAGGTCGTCTATGCCGAGTCCGGCGCAGGCGGAGAGCACGTGTTCCACCGTATATATGGTCCTGGAGCCGTTGGAGAGGTTGGTGCCGCGTACCGTGGCGGCTATGCGGGACAGGGAGGCCTCGATGGGGTCCGAGGGTTCCGAAGAAGGGGAAGGCCCGGCCGCGAAGAAGCGTATGCCGGTCGGCTCTGGAGCCGGCATGAAGGTTATGGAGCAGGGGCGGCCCTTATGCAGGCCGACGCCGGTCATCTCCTTTTTTTTCGATAAAGTTCGGCGCATAGACCGTGGAACGCGGCCGGAGCCGCGGCCCGGCGTCAGAGCATCTTTTTCTTCAGTTTCTGTACCGTGGAGTATATCTCCGGCAGTTTGGAAAGCAGCACTTCCACCTTCATCGCCAGCAATCGGGGCCGTCCGGTGTGCCCGAAGACGACCTGGCCTTCTCCCAGGTCCGACATTATCCCGGTCTTGGCCATGACCACGGAATTCCTGCCTATGGTGACGTGGTCGGAGATGCCGGCCTGTCCGCCTATTATGGCGGAGTCGCCCACCGAGACCGAACCGGCTATGCCCGCCTGGGCGATTATAAGGCAATTCTTCCCTATCCGGACGTTGTGCGCTATATGCACCATGTTGTCCAGTTTGGACCCGGCGCCGATGACGGTGGCGTCCAGGGCCGCCCGGTCCACGGCCGAATTCGCTCCGATCTCCACGTCGTCCTCGATGATCACGCGTCCGACCTGCGGGATCTTCCGGTGGCTGCCGGATACGTTTATATAGCCGTAACCGTCGCTCCCGATCACCGTGCCGGAGTGCAGGATGACGTTCCTGCCGATCACGCAGCGCTCGCGCACGGTCACGTTCGGATAAATTCTGGACCCGGCGCCTATACGCGTTTCGGCCCCTATGTAGCAGCCGGCGGAGATCACGGCCCCGTCGCCTATATCCGCGCCGGCTTCTATGACCGCGTGGGGGCCGACGTGCGCTCCGGCGCCCAGCTTCGCGCTTTCAGCCACCACGGCCGAGGAGTGCACGCCCGGCGCGGGAAGGGGGTTGAGCTCCTTCTCGAACTTCTCGAGGACCCTGGCGAAGGAGTGCCTGGAGTTTTCCACGTAGATGACCGCTCCGGCGCGGCCGGAGAGGGCTTTCCTTGCCTCTTTCGGGGCTATCAGGCAGCCTGCGGGACGGTTGACCGTCCAGGCCGCGTTAGCCGCTTTCTCCAGGAAGGCGAGGTCCTCCGGGCCGGCCACGGGAAGGGGGCGCGCCCCCGTTATGGCTGTGTCAGGAGGCCCCTGGAGCTCTCCTCCAATGAAAGCCGCTATTTCCGAAGGCGTCGTCTTCATTTCGTTTCCTCCAGGGCGAGCAGCAGTTCCTCCGTAAGGTCCACGGCCGGATGCCCGAAGAGGATCTTGCGCTTGTCCTCCACCACGCTTACGCCGGCCTTTACCGCCAGCTCCTTGAGCGCTACGTATATGCGGCCAAGCAGTATCTCGCTCCGCCGGCTTTCGTATTCCAGCAGCTCCTTTTCCACCTGCTTCTGGTACATGCGGAGCTCTTCCTCTTTGATCTGCAGTTCGCTTTCTTTCGCGGCTATAGCCGCGTCTATTTCCGGGACGGAAGTGGAGACGGAGAACTTGAAGAAGGTCGAAGGCGACGGGGGGGCTCCGGGCAGGTCCGCGAGCGGAACGGGGGCGGGCAGGGCCGGTTCGGCGCTCTGGACGGGCTGCGGCTGTTCGCGGACGGTTGGCGCGGCCGGCGGGGCTGGCGCCATCCCGGGAAGCGTTTCCGGCGCGGGCATGGGCGCGACGGCGGCGGGCGCTCCGGTGGAAACTTCGGTCCCGGACGGTCCCGCCGCGGTATCGCCCGTTCCCTGCTCGGATTCGGGCCGTATCGGCTCGGCCGCGGGCGGAGTTCCCGCCTGGGGCGAAGTGGAGTCCGTGACGACGGCCGCCGGTTCGGTCCTGGCCGCGGCCGCCCGGTTCAGCTGTTCCTCAGTGGCCAGCAGGGAAGGGAGTGTGAGCGCGAAAGCGCGCTCCTGCCGCAGCTTCGCGATCTCCGCTTTAAGCGCGTAGACCCCGCGTTTGCGCTGGTTTACGGATTCCTCTTTCTTCTTGATCTCTCCCAGGAAGGCTTCGCGCGCGTCCTGTGTCCCGGAATATTCCTTGAAGACCCGGTCGATGTCCACGTATCCGACCGTGCCGGACTCGCCCCTGTTCTCTTCCAGGGACAGTTCCAGAGCGCCGGCCGGGGCAGCGCAGAGCAGCAGCAGCGTCAGGGCGCGAAGGCCCCTGCGACCGGGACTCCTGACTGTTCCGCCTTCCTTCGCCTTCGCCACTTGTTCCCTCCTACCGGCCTGGAAACGGCCTAAAAAAGATTGCCGAGGGTAAAATAGATGTCCGACAACTGCTCCCCGGGCTTATGATTGAATCCGTATCCCCAGTCCAGCCGTATCGGGAAGGCCGGAGTGGTGAAGCGTATGCCGAAGCCGGCCCCGGCCTTCAGGTTGGTCACCTTGGTGCCGGAGCGCAGCGAGATGTCGTCGAAATGGGTCCAGGAATTGCCGACGTCCAGGAAGAAGGCCCACTGAACTATGGTGCGTTTCTTCTCCCTGGCGAGCGGGAAGTGGAATTCCAGATTCATGATATCGTAGATGTTGCCGCCGTTCAGCGGCCCCACCTGTCCGTTGTTGTTGTAGCCGCGGATCGAGT
>JAKLEK010000006.1 GCA_022703115.1 Elusimicrobiota bacterium | reverse complement strand
CAGTGCTGCGGGATGGACCGCAAAACGACTCTCCTCATCCAGCCCCTTGACTGGGAGACAGATAAACCCTCCGGCGACCCTCTCGTCGCCGCCGACACCGTAGGCGCCGGCGCCGGAGAGACCGTTTTTTTCGTGGCGGCAAGGGAAGCCATAGCCGCCTTCGAGGACTGGGACGGAGAAACCTCGTCCCGTACGGAGCCGCCCCCGGTGGACGCCGCCATACTCGGGATCATAGACGGAAAGAAGCTTTATGTTCATAGCTAAGGTCATCGGCAACGTCTGGGCCGACCGAAAGCACCGGGAACTCGCCGGCGCCAAGCTCCTTCTGGTTAAAGCCATGGAGCCGGGCGGCGGCGGACTGGTCGGGGAATCAACGCTGGCCCTCGATGGCGGCTTCGGCGCCGGCCCGGGCGACGCGGTCCTGGTAGTGGACGAGGGCGGTTCGGCGCGGAAGATACTCGGCAACCCGAAATGCCCCGTGCGCACGGTCGTCTGCGGCGTGCTGGACAAGGTCCAGGTGCACGGCAAGACCGTCCTGTCCCGGTGAAGCGCGGGTCGCGGGAACATGGTTTTGGATATAAGTCCGGGGATTTGGAGCGAAGAGGAAAATTATGCGAGAAGACGAGATAAAACAGATAGCGGCGGAAGTCGCGAAAATACTGAAGGCCGGCGGCGGCGCGCCAAAATTCCGAATGCCCGGCGACTCGGTCCCCTCCGGAACGGCCGGCAAGACCTTCCGTACCCCGCTGGTAGCCGGACCGTCCGAAGAAACGGCCCGCCCCAAAGGGAAATGCGGCGACACCGGGCCCTGCCGTCTGGAAGAGAACACCTGCGGCCCCAACTGCCAGGGCTGCAACCCCCTCAACCATTATTCCGCCGGCCAGGTAAAGGAAATGGGGGTAGACCGGCTGAGTTTCTGCAATCCTGGCGAAAGCAGCGGCTCCATAGCCGGCATGATAGATCACACTCTCCTGAAAGCCAACGCCACACAGGAGGAAATAGGGAAGCTCTGCGAAGAAGCCCGCAAACACCGCTTCGCCTCCGTATGCGTCAACCCCGGCTACGTCGCGCTGGCCGCCCGGCTCCTCAGGGGCAGCTGCGTTAAAGTATGCACGGTCATCGGATTCCCGCTGGGCTCCACCACCCCCACCGTCAAAGCCATAGAGGCGCGTGACGCCATGGCCAACGGCGCCGACGAAATAGACATGGTCATAAATATCGGGGCGCTCAAATCCGGCAACGACCATCTCGCCCTGGAGGACATAAAGGCCGTGCGCGAAGCCACCCGCGGAAAGGTGCTGAAGGTGATAATAGAGACCTCCTATCTGACCAGGGACGAGAAGGTCCGCGCCTGCCGCATGTCCAAACAGGCCGGCGCCGACTTCGTGAAGACCTCCACAGGGTTCGGTTCCGGAGGGGCTACCGTGGAGGACGTCGCTTTGATGCGCGAGGTGGTGGGCCCGGAAATGGGCGTAAAAGCCTCCGGAGGGATAAAGGACGCCAAGGCCGCCTCCGAACTGATAAAGGCCGGAGCCACGCGGCTGGGCACCAGCGCCAGCATAGCCATAGTTTCGGGCGGACAGGCCTCGAAAGGACAGTATTAGGAAGTGGAATGTGAAGGTTAAAAAGTAAGGGAACGGTAAAAGATCTCGCGGGGTGGAACAGGAGGGACGAATGTCGGAAGCTAAAGAAGCGCTGGGAATGATAGAGACCAAGGGTTTCATCGGAATGATAGAGGCGTCGGACGCAATGGCCAAAGCCGCCAAGGTCCGCCTTATCGGTTATGAAAAGATCGGGTCCGGCTATGTGACCACGCTGTGCGTAGGCGAAGTGGGCGCGGTGCGCGCCGCCGTCGAGGCCGGAGCCGCGGCCGCGCAGAAGGCGGGCGAACTGGTCGGTATACACGTCATACCGCGTCCCCATGACGACCTGGACAAGTACATCGCCAAGATCTCGGTGAAAGCCTAAAGCCACGGCCGCCTCGCGGGACGGCCGCGCCGGCGCGGAAGCCCGGGGAAGGCCGAGCCTTCGCGTATCCGGCGTTCTATGCTTACCAAGAGCGATATAGGCGACATCATCTGCGAACATCTGCGCGACCGGCCCGGCGGCGGGCCTTCCGCGCCGGCCGCTTCGCGCCCGCTCCCCAAAAGGGTCTTCATCAGC
Source organism: Elusimicrobiota bacterium (assembly GCA_022703115.1). Taxonomy (GTDB): domain Bacteria; phylum Elusimicrobiota; class Elusimicrobia; order Elusimicrobiales; family UBA9959; genus YA12-FULL-51-18. Next base: position 19,225 of record JAKLEK010000006.1, on the reverse strand, counting down.
GACTGGGAACTGAGAAAGCTGTACAAACCCGGCATGAAGAGCGTAAAGATCCCCGCCAACGCCATCCTCAGCCCGTTGTCCCTGGACTGGCTGGATTACTCGGGGGTCGAGGTTGACAGGGATCCCGTATCCGCCCCCGCCGGCCCCTGTAAATGATAAAATACCTTAATGCGGCGTTTTGACCCCATCATTAGAGCAGCTCTAAGGGAGGACGTCGGCTCCGGCGACGTTACCACCGCTCTCTTCGTTCCGGACGGGGCCGTTTTCGAGGGCCTGATGTTCGCCAAGGCGGACGGGTTCCTGGCCGGAGCCGGAGCGGCCGCCAGGGTGTTCGAACTGGCCGATCCGGGTTCGAAGGTCCGGCTTCTCATGAAAGACGGCGCCCGCCTCAGGAAGGGAGCGCGTATCCTCAAGGTCCGGGGGTCGCGCCGCCTGCTTACCGCCGAGCGCACCGCCCTTAATTTCATCCAGCATCTTTCCGGCATAGCGACGCGCTCTGCCATGTTCTCCGCCGCGCTCAGGGGGTCCCGTTCCAGGATATACGACACGCGCAAGACCACGCCGGGGCTGAGGGAGCTGGAAAAGTACGCCGTGAAATGCGGCGGCGCGGTCAACCACCGCATGGGACTTTACGACGCCTTTCTGGTCAAGGACAACCATATAGCCATGCTGGGCGGTTCCGTGGAACGCCTGCGGGAGAGGCTGGCCCGGGCCAGGGCCGCTTACCCGGGCTATAAGCTGGAAATAGAGGCCCAGTCCCCGGCCCAGGCGGCGGCCTTCCTTCCGCTCGGTTTCGACGTGATAATGCTGGACAACATGAGCCGCGCGGATATGAAGAGGTCCATAGCGATGATCCGGGCCGCTGGACCCGGCACCGAGATAGAGATCTCCGGCGGCGTAAGTTTCGATAAGCTGCCGGAGCTCGCCCGACTCGGCGCCGACCGGATATCCGTCGGTTCGCTGACGAACTCGGCCCCGGCGCTGGACATAGCTTTCGACGTAAGACCGGCGTCCCGCCGCGCAGCGGTACGCCGGAAAAAGCGGTGAAACGAGCCGCCGCCAAAGGAGGCACTGTATGAACGTTCTGAACGCCAAGGACGGACTTTCCGTGGAGACCCTGCCCGGCATAAGAAGGATAGTTATGCTGGAAAACGTCCCCTCCACTCAGGAAGTCGCCCGGGAACTGGCCATGCAAGGGGAAATGGAGAGCACGCTCGTTCTCTCTCTCACCCAGGAGGCGGGCAAGGGGCGCATGGGAAGGACCTGGGAGTCCGGGCCCGGAGGGATATATATGACCCTCGTTCTCCAGCCCAGCATCGGCCTCCGGTTCCTGGCGGACCTGAGCGTTCTCGCCGGCAGGGTGACGGCCGACACGCTCGGACAGCTTTACGGCCTTTCCACCCGGGTAAAACCCCCGAACGACGTCTACGTGCTGCATCCCGAAAAGAGGAAGTATCTGAAAATAGCCGGCGTGCTTACCGAATCGTCATCTATAAACAGGACGTCCAACTGGATCCTGCTGGGGATAGGCGTGAACCTTAATAACAAGGTATCCCTGCCGACCGCGTGCGGCGTTTCCGATATCCTGGGGAAAGAGGTTCCGAGAGAGGAGTTCCTCCGGGCGTTCTTCAAGAATTTCTGGCAGGTATATTCCGCCTGGGAATATTCCTCCGAATCCAAGAGCCTTTAACCCCTCCGGGACCGGCTCGGCCTGCAACGCCCCCTGAATACCGATGCGGAACGAACCTATAGAGCCGCGCAGCGTCAGGACCATCGCCCTGAAGCGCGGAGCTTCCGACTGCGGCCTCATACGCGCCGGGGAAATACGGGAACATGCCCGTTTCCTTTCAGCTTCGGCGGATGCGCCGCCCGGTCTCTCATATCTGCGCCGCGGCGCCATCACGCGCAGGGATCCGCGGCTCTGGTTCCCTCCGGCGAAGTCGGTCCTGGTCTGCGCGTTCAGGTATTGGAGCCCGGAGCGCGGCCATCCGGCAGAGAACTCCCGTGTCGGCGCTCCTGAGGAATATCTGGCAAAATCCGGACGCCGGCTGAGGACTGAATTCCTGTCCGGGGCCAGGTCCCGAGGGGCCGTACCGCTTGTATCCAGGTACGCGCTCGGGCCGGATTATCACGACGCAGTAAAAGAGAAGCTCTCGCTGATGCTGTCCGATATAAAGGAACTCCGGCCGGACGCGGAAGGAAAGGCGTTCGCGGACACTTCCCCGGTGCTGGAAAAGGAACTGGGCCGGCTCGCCGGTCTGGGGTTCCGCGGCAGGAACACCCTGCTCGTATCCCCTGAGTACGGCTCCTATTTCTTCATAGGCGGTCTGGCCCTTTCGCTGGACATAACGGAGGAAACCCGGACCGGCGCGCCGGAGACGGCCGGGGGCTGCGGGGAATGCGGGAAATGCGTAGACGCCTGCCCGACAGGCGCGCTGAACGGCGACGGCTCGCTCGACGCCGGAAAATGCCTTTCTTACTGGAACACCCAGTCCCGGACGGAGGCCCCGGCGGATATAGTGAAGCTGTCGGGAGGCTATATCTACGGCTGCGATATCTGCCAGGAGGCGTGCCCATATAACGGAAAGGACGCCCGCTGAGGCGTCCTTTTTACGTTATGCGGCGGCTGGTTATTTCGGTTTCGCCAGCGCCGCTTTCACGGCTTCCGTCAGATCGTCGGTGTTGAAGGGCTTGGTCAGGAAGGCCGCCACCTGCGGGAATTTCTGGAACATGCTCCTGGAAGGTTCCAGCGCCGAAAGGACTATGATAGGCATGTTCTTTGTGGCCGGGTCCTCGGTGATCTGGTTCGCCAGAGAGTACCCGTCTATTCCGGGCAGCATGACGTCCAGCACCAGCAGGTCCGGCTTCTGGGCTTGAAGGGCTTCCAGCACCTCGCGGCCGTTGGAGCAGACCTGCGTCTGATGCCCCATGGACTCGAGCGTATACTGTACCAGGCTCGATATTTCAGGATCATCGTCGACAAGCAGTATTTTGTTCCCCATAAGGTCAAATCTACCACATATTAAGTCCGGCGGTCAATACAGCAGGAATTTCCGGCGCGCTTCCCTGAAAGCCTCCGCGTCCTTCGCGTATCCTGCCAGGATCGCTTCCGGTTTCTCGCCGGCTTCCAGCATATCCATCAGACGGGAATTGCCGGTCATTTTCCTTATCTCCTCCCGTTTCATCACGAAGTCGCGCTTGTTTATCCTGCGGAGATGGTAGACCGTGTAAACGAAAATGTCCACCGAGCGCACGGCCGCCGGGTCCTTCACGTCCATGGAGACGCCCCGGCAAAGCTTCCCTTCATGCACGTCGTTGTCCGGGGTCCTGTCCTCCACTCTGAAAGATACTCCTTTCAGGGGAGAGCGGGAGAGGATCTTAACCAGTTTTTTCGCGTTCATCCAGGGGGCGCCGAACCAGGTGAAAGGGGAATAGGTGCCGCGGCCGACGGAGACGTTGGTCGCCTCGAAAGTCCCCAGGCCGGGATACAGCACTTCGGCCTGAGGGCCCCGGATGTTGGGCGAGGGATTGGTCCACACCACGGCGGTCTCGTCGAAGAACATGTCACGGCGCCAGTTCTCCATCTTGACGACGGTAAGTTTAAGGTTCAGGCCTTTGCGGTCCTTATGGAAAAGGGCCATTTCTCCGGCCGTGAAGGCGTGCCTCGTCGGCACCGGCATGTAGGCTATGAACGAATCGATGCCCGGGTCCAGGACAGGTCCCTCTATTATATCGCCGCCTATCGGATTGGGCCTGTCCAGAACGACGAATTCTATGCCGTATTTCGCGGCTTCTTCCATCGCGTAACCCATGGTGGTCAGATAAGTGTAGAAACGCGCGCCGATATCCTGGATGTCGAAGACGAGGACGTCCAGCCCGCGCAGCATTTCGGCCGAAGGGCGCCTGTCCTTGCCGTAAAGGCTGTGGATCGGCAGGCCTGTGGCCGCGTCCGAGGAGCTTTCCACCAGCTCTCCGGCTTTGGCGAGGCCGCGAAAGCCGTGTTCAGGGGAGAAGATGGCCCTGAGATCGACCTTGCCGGAACCGTAGAGCACGTCCACCGCGTTCCTTCCGCCGGCGCTGACCGAGGAATGGTTGGTTATCACGCCCACCTTCTTGCCTTTCAGCACGTCGAAGCCGTCCCGCTCCAGCACGTCCAGTCCGGTAAGCGTCACCTGCGCGGCGGCGGCGCAGGACGCCGTCAGCAGCGTGCAGAGAGCCGAGACGGCGAACGCCGCGGTCTTCCCTTTCAATGTCCTGTTCTTCATTTTTAGCATTTATCGGTCCCTCCGGTTATCCTTCTCCTGGCGCGTTATGGCGCCTTTCCCGCGCTTTCCGCCGGTCTTTCCTTGAGCAGCAGCAGGTGCAGGGTGCCCGGGTCCCAGAGTTTGAAGGCGAAAGTATGGGCCTTCTCCCCGTTCCCGGCGAAGAAATCAACGCGGGCCGGGCCTTTGATGGCCCCGCCGGTGTCCTGACAGAAAACGAAGCGCCTGTCCTGTTTGCGGCCGAGGAGTTCCCCGCGGTCGTTAACGTCTGGGGTGGTCACGCTCATGAAGGCCAGCGCTCCCATGGGGACAAGGGCGTTGTCGATAGCGATGGAGCGCCAGCCCACCAGCGGCAGACCGTAGGTGCCTTCCGGGCCCGCCTCCGGGTCTTTGATGTCCTCCAGCCTGAAGAAGGTGTAGCGGCGGTTCCGGGTCATAACGTCCCTGACCTTTTCGGGGTGGTCCCTGAGATAGGCCCGGCCTTTTTCTTCGCTGAGCCCCTCTCGCGGCAGCGCCCCCATCTCCACCAGGGCCGAGAGCCAGCCTTTGAACTTGAGGCTGTTGGTCGCGGCGAACTTGGCCTTCATCTCGCGGCCGTCGTCCAGGAGAAGGCGGCCGGAGCCCTCGATATGAAGGTCCATCACGTCCACCCTGTCCCGGAACCAGGCGAGTTCCAGTCCGCGTCCCTTCAGCGCGCCCTCGAAATCTATGGCTTCCCTGTCGATGTACGGCGCCAGTTCTTTCCCGTCCAGCCGGCCTGATATCTTTTCACCTTTGAACTTCTCGTTGAAGTTCCCGAGGTTCACGGTGACGAGGTCGTCGGGCCGCGCGTAGATGGGGTAAACGTATTCCCCGCCCGGTTTCAGGCTGGCGCGAAGGGTGGGTTCGTAGTAGGAACTGAAGACGACGGTTCCGGTGGAGTCCTGGCCGGCCAGGCGGTAGATCTCGAATTTTTCCTTTATCCGGCGGTCCAGTTCGTCCTGGCCCCCTGCTTCCGAGATTATCTTGATGAATTCCGCGGTCGCAGCGGCGAGGTCGGCGGTGGTGACTTTCCTGGAACCGAACGAATACACTGCCGAAGGCGCGCCGGTTGAGCGGAGGTATTGGAGGTTGAGGCCGGCGGCTTTCAGCAGGCTTTTTTTGTCGTCCAGGTCAGCGAAGACCGGGGCGTAAGCGTCCGGGACGGAGACCACGCCGCCGGTTTCGGCGGTCGGTTTGGCGGGTGAGCAGCCGGGGGGGCATATCCCGGACCCCATGCCGCGGTCCTTGACGCCCGCGCAGCCGGAGAGCATGACTACGGCCGCGGCGATAATGGTCTTTTTCATGGTTCCGGCCTCCCTGGATATGACCCCGTTCCCGCTGTCCGATAAGACGCCCGTTTTTCCGCGGTACGGAGGCGGTTATTATCCTAAATTATACTTCATTGACACAAGAAGTGTTATCTAATAAAATTAGCCCTATGAACAGAAAAAATCTCCTTTCACTTATTTCCATTTTAACTTTAACGCTCCCGATCAAGGCTTACGCCGCGGCGGGGGAGGCTCAGCTGCTCGCTTTCAGCGGCAGCGTGGAGGTCAGGACCACCCGCGAGGGACAATGGGCTCCGGCTTCCGATAAGGCCGAGATCCCGGAGGGCGGCGCGGTGCGCACCGGCGCCGACGGCGGTGCCGTGGTGCTGATGCCCAATAAGACCAAGGTTTGGCTGAAGGAGTCGTCCAATCTGGAGGTGGAACAGCGGCAGACGCTGTCCTCCCGTCTCGCCCTGCTGATGGGCCGCATGAAGGTGCGGGTCCCGCATCTGCTGCGCAAGGAGAAGTTTGAGGTCAGGACCCCGGCCGCGGTATGCGCCGTGAGGGGGACGGAATTCACGGTCGAGACCGCCGAGACCGGCGCCATGAACATAAACGTCCTCTATGGGGAGGTCAAACTGACCTTCGTTATCCCTCCGGATAAAGGGGATTCCACCATTTTCATCGCGCAGGGGCGCAACGTGTCGCTGGAGGAAAAGGGCAAGCCCGGCAAGATAGCCATGATGACGCCTGAGCAGGAGAAGTCCTCGCTGGAGAGCTGGAACCCCGGACTTTCCCCGGCCGAGCGGCAGAGGGACCTGAAGGCGAAGGAGAACGACCGCGCCCAGATACGCGAGTTCGCCAAGGCCACCAACGGCACCGAGAACTCGGTCAGGAACTTCCTGAACAATGTGAAGGAAGCCGATATAGAAACTGGCCGGACCCTGAAGGATATCCACGGCAACGTGGTGCGCGTTTCCCAGCTGCTGATGCGTCCGCGGGCGGACGAGGTCCAGTTCGTGAACCTGGTGAAGAGACCGTCCTATAACGCGATAAACAACAACTCCGTCAACGGGGGCTTCAATTATAACGGCGGTTCGGTGGATAACCGGCTGGATTACATGCAGATGACGATGAACTTCAACCGGGACCTGCCGCAGAGCATAGAGCAGTGGCCGGAGTTCTTCAACAGCAATTCGGTGAAGCCGGACTGGGCCTCCTTCGTGGCGGCCAACAGGACCAAGGCGAGCGAGATCTTCTTCACCGCTTCGCTGCTCAGGTACGACGCGGTCAAGGACGACCTGGTGAACAACAGCACCGTCATTGGTCTAGCATTGAACGCCGTGAACGGAGGAGACAGGGACGTGCTGGTGGCCGGGGTGATAAAGGACGAGAACGGCGGACTGCGGGCTGTGGAAGGCCTGGACCGGATATCCAAATTGCAGGTGGCCGACGACGGGTCCACCAACGGTACCCTGAAGTATGTCGCGGATAATACTCCGGTGAACGGCCTTAGTCATGTGCACTGGGCTATGAGGCTCGACTCAGATGCGATAGATGCAATGGACGATGGGATTGTTAACGGTTCGGCTAGGTATGGAACGACAATCAACGATGGTTTTAAGACCAATTACGATAAGAAGGGCGAACCGGATATGTTCAACTATTCGGCCCAGGCGTATCTTGTGGGTAATTGCGCTGGGCAGGGAACTTGCACGACAACCAACGACGTTTTCTGGCTGGCTAACGAGTCATATGTGATAAATAATGAGGGCTCGCTGCGGAGTGTGGATAGCCTTGTAAATTCTTCCCAAGATCCGTTCAGTATATTCAAAAACGTAGCCGGAGAATCGGTCGTATACGTAAAGCAATCTGTCGGTGGTTGGGGCGATAATGTCACGACTGGAGTGAAGACCTGGATTTCCAACTCCGCGGTCAAAGCCGATATCAGTAATACCGACTATTTTACGCACGGCTACGGCAACAATATCGACGTGGTCATAATCCCGGACCTGGTCATGGCCGCCGTGCAGAAGATGCTGCCGGCCATCTCGAAGCTCAGCAATTAACAGAGGCATACGATGAAAAAAATCACGATATTCCTTACGGCGCTTTTAGCACTGGCTTGGCCGGCTTCCGCCGCCGTGGACTGGGAATCCAAAGGCATGCAGATGGCCGGCGAGGTGGTGGCCAATCCGGCGGCTTTCCTGTACGACTTCCAGCAGGACCTGGAAGGCACCACGCCGCTTCCTCCGGGAAAGACCTTCAGCGTCCAGACCGGGCTGTTCCCGACTCTTATCCCGCTGACGAATCTGAACCTGTCCGGGAAATACCGCCTGCACGGAGAAGGGCGCATCGCCCCGGGCCTGCCCCAGCTGGACCTGATAGGCGGTTATAACGACGTGTACGCCGCCAGGATGGTGGCCAGAAATTCGGATTCCCTGGAAGACGCCAAGCTCTACGGCTATTACATCGGCGCCATCCTCAGCGCCTCGGTCAGCCCCAAGATACGCACGTTCTGGGGCTACAAGCGTTCGGCCCTCAGGGCGAAGTTCCAGTTCGCTCCGGGGGAGGAACTGGAGCTCATGAACACCAAGATCGGGAACATCGACACCGGTTTCAAGGACGACTTCCTGATGGCGGGCATCGAGACCCCGAAGGGGGTCAGGAAGTTCTGGAGCATACAGCTGAACTACGGGGTCGCCACGCAGACCTTCGCTACCAAGGTAAGCTGGTACGGCCCCCATTTCGAACTCGGGCTTAACTTCTACCCGGAAGGGGTGCTGGTCTTCCACCCGGTCTGGAATTTCCACGTGGATTTCTGACGCGCCGGCTTGCGGCTTTTAACAGGGACTTTTAAGAGAGGGATACGGTAAATGAAAAAAATAATACTTTCGGGGCTGCTGTTGGCGGGGGCCTGCGATCTCTACGCCGCGGTGGCCGAAGATTCGCATATTTTCACCCCGTACTTCGATATGACACTTACGGAGGCGGCCTATCTGCCGTCCCGGGGCAATATCTTCAGCGGCGGGAACATAAATACGCAGGTCGGTCTGCTGGCCAAGGCCACGAAGAAGGACTCCTTCTTCGGGCTTTACAACTTCAACTATTCCGGTCCGGCCTTCCAGCCGCAGGACGGGAAGCAGTTCACCGACAGGGACATGTCCCACGGCTTCAACCTGGAATACCGCAGGAGCCTGGGCGAGAAGTTCCGCCTGCGCCCCGGCGTATCCTATTCGCGGAGCTTCGCACGCACCGGCGCCAACGAGGCCTGGCAGAGCGGCCTTTACAACATGAATTCCCGCGGCGCGCAGCTGTCCGCAGACTACAGCTTCGACTTCGACAAGAACGGCTTCATAACCGCGACCTGGCTGATGAGGCAGATAGAGTTCCCGAACTATACCGACCTGCTCCGCGAGTTCCAGAACCCGAGCAACACCGCGGAGACTTCAGGCGGCCTGCAGGACCAGTCGCTGACCCAGATATCGCTGCGTCCCAGCTGGAACGGGTTCTTCGCCGGCTATACCTATACGGAGCAGAAATACAAGAATCAGCGCGTGGTCGACGCCAATACCGGGGTCTACGGCGAGAAGAAGCAGAAGGACAGCTCGGTTTCCGTGGACGGAGGTTTCCGCCATAAGCTGTGGGTGCTGGAGTTCTCCCCGATGCTCTCCTACACCATGCGCAGTTCCAACCAGAACTTTCTCCGCTATAAGAGCGCCCTGGCCACCAACTTCGCCAATATGGCGGATGGTTCCAACGACGTCACCATGGTCAAGAAGAACTACGACTACAACGAGCTGACCTTCGCCGTGCCGGTGGACCTGAATATCACCGGCAAATGGGCGATAGGCGGTAATATGAGCGTGACCCGGCGCGTCTATACCGACCGGGGCGCCCGGGACATCGACAACAATTATACCGCGGCCAAGCAGAAGAACCTGATGAGCACCCTTACCGGCAGCATCCGCAAGAGGATGAACGATGTCGCGACCATGCGGCTTTTCTACTCGCTGGTCGTGGCCTCCTCGAACAACAAGTTCGAGAAATACATGCCCTACAACTACAACGGCAACGCGTTCGGCATATCTTATCAGCTGTCGTACTGACGCGGTCCGCCTGAAAAGAACGCGGCCCGGGGACGTCCCCGGGCCGCGTTCTTGTCTGTCAGAGTACCGAAATTGATATAATAACAAGATAATCCGATAAACGGGGCTCAGGCCTGCCGGCCGAGAGCGGATCCATCAAGGAAGAGACATGTACCTGAAAGCTATAGAGATATACGGTTTTAAATCGTTCGCCAATAAGGTCAAAATGCCGCTCAAACCCGGCATAACCTGCATAGTGGGCCCCAACGGCTGCGGCAAATCCAACGTCGTGGACTCCCTTAAATGGTGCATAGGCGAAATGTCCTGGAAATCCCTTCGCCTTCCCTCCATGATGGACGTCGTCTTCGCCGGCACCGCCAAACGCTCCCAGCTCAATATGGCCGAAGTGGCCATGACCTTCGACAACGAATCCCGCAAACTGCCTCTCGATTTCAGCGAAGTCACCGTGACCCGCAAGATATACCGGTCCGAGGAATCCGAATACTTTATAAACAAAGTACAGTGCCGTTTGAAGGACATCCGCGAAATGTTCCTCGACACCGGCATAGGCTCCGACGGCTACGCCATAATAGACCAGGGGGAGGTCGAATACGTCCTCTCCGCCAGCCCGGAGGAGCGCCGCGAACTCTTCGAAGAGGCCGCCGGTGTCTCCAAATACAAAGCCAAACGAGAGGAGGCCCTCAGGCGTCTGGAAAAGGTCGACGCCGACCTCGCCCGCCTGGCCGACGCCACCGCTCTCATAGACGAACAGATAAAGAAACTGGACGCCGAGGCCAAACGGGCGCGCACCAGGCAGAAATATCAGGAAGAACTCACCGCCGCCGAGGTCGCCATGCTGGTCGGGGAGATCTCGTCCCTCAACTCGGAGTCGGAACGCGAGAACGCCGCCCTTGAGCCGGTCATTAAAGAACTTTCCGAGATAGCCGTCGGCATCACGGCGATAGAAGGCGAACTGGCCGCGCTTAACCTGACCCTCGCCCAGCGTCAGGAGGAGGAAAGGGTCCTGCTCGAGGCCATAGCCTCCGTCAAATTCGACAAAGTGCGCCTGGAAGGCACCGTGGTCAACAACGGCAGACTTTCCGAAGAGATAACCTCCCAGGTCCGGGCCATGGAGGCCGCGGACGTAAGGAACGAGGAGGCGATAGCCGCCGCCGCGCCCCGGATAGAGGACCTGAAAGCCGCCCTCGCCAACAGCGAGGCGGGACTGGCGGGGCTGAAGAACGATTACGAATCCGGCCTGGCCGAACTGGCCAAGATCGACCGCGAGATGAACGAAGTGGACGCCGCCGCGTCGGAGGGGGAAAAGGAGATCACCGCCGCGTACCAGAGCGAGATGGATATATCCGCTGAGATCGCCTCCGCTTCCTCCAGCAGGACCCATTACGAAGAGAACATCCTGGGCCTTAAAAAGGAACTGGAAGGCCTGTCCGCCCGCCGCGCGGAAATAGAGGCCAGGGCGGCGGAGATCCGCGGCCGCATAAGCGCGATGGAAGGCGCGCTCGCCTCCGAAAAGGAAAGGCTTTCCGCCGCGGAGAACGAACGCGGCGCGGCTTCGGTCCGGCTGACCGAGATAGACAGGAGACTCTCCGATATCAACGCCGAGAAGACCGGCCTGCGCGGCCGCCTGGAGGCCATCCTGGCCCAGGGCGAGAAGGATTCTTACTGGGTCGGCATCAACGCCGTCCTGAATTCCGGCATAGCCGGAATACGAGGCACGCTGCGCCACCTGCTGACGATAAAGAAAGAGGACAGACTGGCGGTGGAAGAGGCTCTGGGCCGCTTCATGGACGCGGTCGTCTGCGACTCCGGGGAACGGGCCGGCGAGGCCATAGAGTATCTAAGGCACCTTGGCAAGGGCCGCTGCCGCTTCATCCTGCTGGATAAGGCCCTCCCCGCCTCCACGGAAGGGGAAACCTGGTCTGTTCCGAACGCGGCCAGGATCAGGGCCAAGATAGCCTGCCCGCAGGAATACGAACGCGCCCTGGACCGCCTCCTCGGCGGGGTCTATTCCTCCGGCGGTTCGGTGCTGGGCGACTTCTGGGTTTCCGGCGGCGTGGAAACCGTGACCTCCAACGAGCCCTACTGGGAGGAGGAAGGGGACCTGAAGGAGAAGATCCGCGTCCTGGAAGAAGAGGCCGCGGGCCTTTCGGCCGAAAGGGAGGGCGTGGCGGGCCGGCTGGCCTCCTCCTCCGCCCTGGCCTCGGAACTGGAAACGAAGATAAATTCGATGAACATGGACCTGCATCGCGCTCAGGTCGAGGCGGAGAACGCCGACGGGGAAGCGAAGGTCAACGCGCAGAACACCGAGATCACATCGTCGGAACTCTCCAAGGCGGAGGGCACGCTGGGCGAGACTACCGCCCGGCTCGCCGCGCTGAACGCGAGGCTGGAGGAGGCCAGGGCCGCCTCCGAAAGGAAGAAAGCCGATATGTCGGCCCTCGCCGCCCGTAAGGACGAGCTGCACGCCGCCCACTCGAAGGTCAACGAGGATATAGGCTCCAGGAAGGCGCACCTGGACAACCATCAGAGCAATCTCGAGAAGCTGAAGGACGAGGTCGTCCGCAACGAGGCCCAGCTCGCGGCCAGGTACGCGGAGCGCGAACATAACGCCGCCCTGAAACTCGAGCTTTCAGGCCGCCTCGCCCAGCTGACGGCCGACACTGAGGAATGCAATAAGCGCCTGCTGGAGATCATGAACGAGCTGGCGGAGAAAGAGGTGCTCCAGACCCAGCTTTCCGGGGAGCTGCACTCCCTCAGGAACGACTGCGGCAGGCTCAACGTGAACCTGAACGATTCGAAGGTCCTCAGTTCAGAGGGCGAAAAGAAGCGCTATTCGATGGAGCTGAAGATAAATACGCTCAAGACCAGGAGCGAGGACCTTACCCGCCGGCTCAACGAAGAGTGGAACCTGTGCCTGGAGGACGCCAGAGAGAAGCACGGGGCTATGGAAGTGGACGTGGAACGCGTAAAGTTCCTGCGCAAACGCCTGGAATCCATGGGGGCGGTCAATATGACCGCGCCGGAGGAGTACGACGCGCTGATAAACCGGGCCAATTTCATGAACTCGCAGGTGGAGGACCTGAACAAGGCTAAGGCCGACCTGCGCTCCGCGATAGCTAAGATAAACGAGACCACGCGGGAGAACTTCAAGGCGACCTACGACAAGGTCAAGACCCACTTCAAGCAGATCTACGGCCTTCTGTTCAACGGCGGCGAGGCCGACCTGATCCTGACGCGGCCCGACGACATCCTGGAGACCGGCGTCGAGATACTCGCCCACCCGCCCGGGAAGAAGCTCGTCAGCATATCCCAGCTGTCCGGCGGAGAGAAAGCCCTGACCGCGCTGGCGCTGCTGTTCAGTTTCTTCTGCGTGAACCCGTCGCCCTTCTGCGTGATGGACGAGGCCGACGCGCCCCTGGACGAGGCGAACGTGGAGCGCTTCGTGCGGCTGCTGCGGGAGTTCTCCGGCACGACGCAGTTCCTTGTGATAACCCACAACAAGCGGACCATGGAGGCCGCGGACGTGCTTTACGGCGTGACCATGGAGGAGATGGGGGTCTCCAAGATAATTTCCGTCGACCTTAAGAAGGCTTCGGCCATGACCGACGGCGGTCAGAAAGAGCGGGTCCAGGCGGGGGCCTAGAGCCTGTCCGCGCGTCCGGTCCGGGGTCCCCTCCGCTCACCGCACTATGATCTACGGCGTATTTTCAGATGTGCACGGCAACTACGAGGCCTTTAAGGCCGTCCTTGAATTCTTCCGCAGGAACGGGGCGGAAGGCTTCATCTGCTGCGGGGATATGGTCGGCTACGGTCCGCAGCCTTCCGAATGCGTGCGCGAGGTGATGCGGCTGAAGAACGCCTCGGTCGTGCTGGGCAACCACGACGCCGCGCTGGTCGGGAAACTGGAAACGCGCTGGTTCAACTCCAACGCGGTAGCCGCTCTGAATTTCGCCCGCAAGGAACTGTCCGGAGAGGAACTGTCCTATCTCTCCTCCCTTCCGGAGACCATAAGGACGGGCTTTTTCACCCTGGTCCATGGTTCCCCGCGCAAGCCCCTGACCGAGTACATGCTGAGCGAGACGCAGTTCTCCGAGAACCTGGGTTGCTGGGAGATCTCCCCCTGTTTCGTGGGACACAGCCATCTGCCGGTCTATTTCCGGCAGAGCGGCGGGTCCGCCCCGGAGACCGATTTCCTGATGCCGATGGGGAAACTGCTGCTCTCCGGCCTGCGCTACATGCTGAATCCAGGCTCCGTGGGCCAGCCCCGGGACGGCAATCCGCGCGCGTCATGCGGGCTCTACGATGCCGGGCGCGGAACGTTCGAGATATTCCGTCTGGAGTACGATTTCGCCAGGACGCAGCGGCTGATGAAGGACGCCGGTCTTCCGCAGATGCTGGCGGACCGGCTGGCCTGCGGGTTATAGACCGCCAGAGGTTCTTTTATGAAAATGCATCTGCTTATAGTGGACGACGACAGGAACTTCATAGATACCCTTGAGGACGGCCTTAAGCTGAAGAACGTCGACGCCGAGGTGACCGTGGCGAAATCGGCCCGCGAGGCGCTGGAAGCGCTGGGGAAAGTCCTGCCGTCCCTGATCATACTGGACGTGCAGCTTCCGGACATGCACGGGGTCGAGTTCCTGCGCACCATCAGGGCCGCTTCCCGTCTCCAGGACGTCCCGGTGATCTTCATTTCGGCCAAATATACGGAGCCGGCCGACCGCTCGGAGGCGATACTCGCCGGCGGCGGGTCTTTTTTCTCCAAACCGGTCGATATAGACGAGCTCTGGGCCGAGGTCAAGTACCTTCTTGACAAGAAAAAGTAAGTCTTATATATTTGTGGGGGTAGGGAGACGAGCTCCGTTCCCACAGGCCCGGGCGGCCCGGGCTATCCTGAAACACTGGAGTCTTGTATGTCCAACGAAATACAGCTGACGGACGCCTCGTTCGACCAGGAAGTGCTGAAGAGCCCGACCCCCGTGCTGGTGGATTTCTGGGCGCCGTGGTGCGGGCCCTGCCGGATGCTCGCCCCTCTGATCGAGGAGCTCGCCGGGGAATACGCCGGCAAGGTCAAGGTCTGCAAGATGAATACCGACGAGAACCCGGCCTCGGCTGCCAATTACAAAATCTCCGCCATCCCCACCGTGCTGCTGTTCAAGGGCGGGAAACTGGTCCAGGAGCTCGTCGGCATGCAGTCCAAGGACGCGCTTAAGCGGCACCTGGACGGCCTTCTGGCCTGAAGCCGGGGTCCATTCACCGGAAGAATTTTCCGGCGCCGGAGACGGCCGGGTTTCGCACGGCGCCGCCGCGTCCACCGCTTCGCCGTTCCCCCGTAAGACGGTCCGCGCTCCTCTGACGCAATGCCGAAAAAGACGATATTCCTGGTGGACGCCCACGCTTTCCTGCACCGCAGCTACCACGCCCTGCCCAGGCTCACCACCTCGAAAGGCGAACCCGTGGGGGCGCTTTACGGTTTCCTGCGCCTTCTGCTCAAGATCAAGAAGGAGCATCGGCCGCATTATGCCGCCGTGTGCTTCGATTCGCCCGGCGGAACCTTTCGGGACGCCATGTACCCGGGCTATAAGGCCAACCGGAAAGAGACGGAACCGGACCTCAAGGCCCAGCTCAGGATCTCACCGGAATTGCCGAAAGCCGTGGGTCTGAAGTCCGCGGCCCTTCCCGGCTATGAAGCCGACGATATAATAGCTTCCCTGGCCCGCAGGTTCTCGGCCGCGGGGCACGAAGTGGTGATAGTCACCGGGGACAAGGACGCCGCCCAGCTGGTGGGTGACGGCGTTTCTCTCTGGGACGGCGCTTCCGCCTCGTTCTCCGGGCCGGGTGAGGTGCGGGCCCGTTTCGGCGTTCTTCCTTCCCAGATGGCGGATTATCTCGCCCTGACGGGTGATTCTTCGGATAACGTGCCCGGAGTAGCCGGTATAGGCCCGAAAAGCGCGGGCAAGCTGCTGTCAGCCTACTCCAGCCTGGAGAATATCCTGGCCGCGGCTTCCGACCCGGTCAAGGCTTCCGGAGACAAGCTGCTGGCCAGGGTGGCCGCGCATCGCGAGGATGCCGCTCTTTCCAGGCGCCTCGTAGTCCTGGAGGGCAATGCGCCGGTGGAGGGGGACATAGAGGAATTCACTGTCAGGCCTCCGGACGAGGCGGCCGCCGCCGAACTGGCCAGGCGCTTCGAATTCCGGGATCTGGCTCCCGCCGGGACGCAGGCGGACCCGGTGGAGGCCCGGCCGGCGGCCGAAATAACCCTGTCTCAGGCGCTGGCCCACGCGGAGAAGGACGGGTTCATCTGCCTGTCCGGTTCGGAGGGCGGCGTTTGCGCCGGATCGGATAAAGGCGCGGCATGCTTCGGGCCGGATGGTCCGGGGCTGGAGGAAAGGACCGCCCTCTGCGTGCTTCTCCAGGACCCCAGGACCTTCAAAGTAGCGGCCGGGCTCAAGAGCGTAATGCATCTCATCGGTTTCGATCCGGCGCGGGAGGCCGTTAATTTCTTCGAGCTGCAGGTCGCGCATTCGCTGCTGAGCGCCAGACGTAGCGGCCTTTCCAGACTTATTTTCGAGAAGACCGGAACTCCGTCCGGGGAGGAAGGTTCCAGGGCGGAGCTGCTGGCGGCGGCCGGAGCGGCGTCCCGCATTTATCCGGAGGTGAAGAAAGAGCTGGCTGCGGCGGGGCTGGAGAGGGTCTATTCGGAACTTGAGCTGCCGCTGCTTCCGGTGATCTACGCCATGGAGAGCTCCGGTTTCGGGGTGGACGTCCAGGCGCTGAAGTCGCTTTCCTCCGGGTTCGAGGAAAGGTTGGCCGCCATCGAGGCCGAGGCCGAGGGGCTTACCGGCGAGAAGGTGAACCTGAACTCCCCGAAGCAGGTCGCCTGGCTCCTGTACGAGAAGCTGAACCTCCGTCTGGACGAGCGGCAGATGAAGATGTTCAAGGTGAAGGACGGCTATTCCACCGCCGAGGAAGTGCTGACGCTCCTGAAGCCGGCCCATCCGGTGGTGGAGAAGCTCCTGGAATTCAGGGAGCTTTCCAAACTGAAGTCGTCGTTCGTGGACCCGCTGGCGGCCGCGGCCGACGGCGAGGGGCGGGTCCACAGCACGTTCGAGCAGAGCGGCACGGCCACCGGCCGTTTTTCCAGTTCTAAACCTAATCTTCAGAACATTCCGGTCCGCTCCGCTTACGGCCGGCAGGTGCGAAGGGCCTTCCGCCCGCGCAAAGGGTTCGTCCTTATGAGCGCGGATTATTCGCAGATAGACCTGCGGGTGCTGGCGCATGTTTCCGGCGACGCCAATCTGACGGCGGCGTTCCTTTCCGGGGAGGATATACATTCCAGGACCGCCGCCGAGGTCTTCGAGTGCGACCCCTCCCTGGTGACCGGGGAGATGCGCCGCTCCGCCAAGGCCATCAATTTCGGCATAGTCTACGGACAGACGCCGCAGGGGCTGGCCCGCGAGCTGGGAATATCACGCGCCGCAGCTGCGGGTTACATAAAACATTATTTCGAGGCGTACTCGGGGGTCAAGGCCTGGATAGACGCCACGATCCTGGCCGCCAGGACCGAAGGTTTCGTGACCACGTTCACCGGCCGGCGCCGTTCCCTGCCCGAGATCAAAGCGTCTAACGCCAATCTCAGGGGGTTCGCGGAACGGGCGGCGGTGAATACGCCGGTACAGGGCGGTTCGGCCGACATAATAAAGAAGGCGATGATCGACATCCACTCGAAGATAAAAGGTTCCGGGGACGTGGTCCTGGTGCTGCAGGTGCACGACGAGCTGGTCTTCGAGGTCCGTTCCGGCATGGAGAAGGCGGCCGCCGGCGTGATAAAAGAGGGAATGGAGAACGCTTTCAGGCTCAAGGTCCCGCTGAGAGCCGATATAAAGACCGGCCCGAACTGGCAGGACATGGAGACGGTGAAATGAGGGACGAACGCCGCCGCCCGCCGGTTATCACAGATATGGCGCGGGTTACCGGTGAAACGGGTTCGGGGTCCTGGCAAATACCGGCTATTAGCTTATAGTCAACAGGTAGTTCATTGCTAGTGGCTATTAGCTATTAGCTAGTAGCTAATAGGTTATTACCTTACCCTTGACGATAACGGCGCTTGAATTATGACGATATCCCTCAGACCTTATTCACTGGACGACCTGCCGCCGGTCACGAAATGGCTGGTAGCCGGCTCGTTCGCCGGCTGGATGCTGGAACTCGCCTTCGGCGCGACGCTGAACCAGTACCTGGGCCTGGTGCCGATAAGGGTGATGGGCCGTGGCTGGTACTGGCAGCTCCTTACCTACATCTTCCTGCACGGCAGCTTCTGGCACTTCCTTTTCAACGCCTTCATGACCTGGACGTTGGGCGGCGTCCTGGAACCGGAACTCGGCTCCAGACGGTTCCTGCTCTACTTCCTGTTCTGCGGCGCCGCGGCCGGATTCTGCACCGTGGTGGTCAGTCCCGGTTCCCTGAGGCCGGTGATAGGCGCCTCCGGCGCCATATACGGCCTCCTCTACGCCTACTCGGCCCTTCATCCCGGGCACACCATATATATGTATTTTCTATTCCTGATGACCGTCCGACAGTTCGTTATCATAATGGCCGCCATGTCTCTGGTCCTCAGCTTCGCCACCCCGAATTCCGCGGTCGCCAACTTCACCCATCTGAGCGGCCTGGCCGCGGGCTGGCTCTATTTCGCCATACGCGGTTTCCTGCGCCGCGGTCCGGACCTCCCGGCCCTGGAACCGGGGGAGCTGGGAGCCCGTGCGGCGGAACTGTGGACCAGGGCGACCGGCAATAAATCCAGATTCACCCACAGGAGCTTCTTTTACCGCATGTTCGACCCGCTCGCGCGCAAAGACCCGGCCGACGAAGGGGCCAGGGCGAGGGTTGACGCGATACTCGAGAAGATATCGCGCGAGGGGGAAGGCTCGCTCACGGCCACGGAGCGCATGGAACTGGACCAGTACGCCAAGCGCCACGGCGGGACCGCATGAAGGAAGGATGCATGGACGCGAAGGACGCCTGCCGGCGTTTCAGGTCGCTTAAAGGCGTGACGGTGGTGGGGCTGACCGGCGCGGTGGCGTCCGGCAAAAGCACCGTCCTGGAACTCTTCCGGAAAGCCGGGGCTTTCTGCGTTTCCACGGACGCCCTGGCCAGAGAAGTGTTGACATCCGGGGCCTGTTATCATAAAATTTCAAGGAACTTTGGCACCGGGGTATTCCTCAAAGACGGTTCGATCGACAGAAACAAACTCGCCAGAGCGGTTTTTTCTGACAAATCCAAAAGAAAACGGCTCGAACGCATACTTCACCCCCTTATACTTGACCGCGCGCTCTCTTTGATCAAGAAATCCAATGACAAGATAATCATCGTAGAAGTCCCGCTCCTGTTCGAGGCCGGCCTCGCGAGGTGCTTCTCCTTGACGGTATGCGTGGACGCTCCTTACCGGGCGCGCCTGAAGCGGGCGGCCGGGAGAGGGTGGACCGCCGGCGATTTCAGGGCCCGGACGGCGGCCCAGATGGCCGCGGATAGAAAAGCGGCGCTGGCGGACGTGGCGATAGACAACGGC
>JAKLEK010000059.1 GCA_022703115.1 Elusimicrobiota bacterium | reverse complement strand
ACAACAAGCTGGCCAAGGTGGCCAGACGGCTTCGAGGGGGGAGGCTGGTCGTCCTGAAGGAAAGTCCCGAGGACGGCCGCCGGCTGCGGGCCGTGGTGCGGAAAGAAGGGATGAAGGGCGGGGAGAATATAGAGATATGGGCCTGGCCCGCGGAAGATTTCAGGAAGTGGACGGCGGCCATAAAGGAATCCACGCACGTGTACGGGGAGGCCTCGGACAGGACCCTCAACCTTGTGATGAACGACGCGCCCTTCTCCGTTCAGCTCGTCGCCTGCTGACCCCTCTTACGTTCCGATCCCCATAAATGCGAAAAGCCGAGCTCCTGTTCTGTGTTTCAGCGGCCGCCGCGGCCCTGCTCGCTTCGGCCGCGTACCTGCTCTGGCTGCCGGACGTACGGCCTCTCAGGACCGAAGATCCTCGGACCACCTCGTTCATGCTGATACAGGAGCGGCGCGCCCGCGCGCGCGGCGTGAAGCCTGCGCGCAGGATGGAGTGGCGGGACCTGGACGGGATATCGGATAACCTTAAACACGCCGTCCTGGTGGCCGAGGACGACAACTTCTACCGCCACAACGGCATCGACTGGCCGAGCACCTGGCTGGCGTTCAAGACCGATCTTAAGGCCGGGCGCATGGCGCGCGGAGGAAGCACCATAACCCAGCAGGTGGCGCGCAACCTCTACCTCTCCCCTTCCAAGAACCCCTTGCGCAAGCTGAAAGAGATGCTGATAGCCCGGGAACTGGAAAAGACCCTCGGAAAAAGACGCATACTGGAGATCTATCTTAATATCGCGGAGTGGGGAAAAGGAGTGTACGGAGCCCAGGCGGCGTCCATGACCTATTTCGGAAAGGACGCTTCCGCCCTTGATCCGGAGGAGGCGGCCGCGCTGGCGGCCGTGCTGCCGAGCCCGAGGCGCTACAGCCCGACCAGAGGGACCCGTTTCATGGAGAAAATGAAGGGCAGGATCATAAGGCGGATGCGGGCTTCAGGTTATCTGCCGGAAGAGGCCGAAGCGGAGGTTCTGGAAGTTCCGCCGGAGACGATAGAGGCCGGCACAGGGACGGTCTCGGCCGTGGAGCCGGCGGCGGAAAGCGGGGTCGGACCGGTTCCGTAACCCCGGCCGGTCCCTTTTGTATTATAATTCTTCTGTGAGGATCCGCGGGGGTGTCGGGTCTGGAGGCTGAAATGTACACTGTCACTAAAACGGTCGCCTTCGCTTACGGCCACAGACTGCTGGATTACAAGGGCAAGTGCGAGAACCTGCACGGGCATAACGGACGGGTGGAACTGACCCTCTCGTCCGACGCGCTTAACGGGGACAGGATGGTGGCGGATTTCACCTCGGTCGGCTCAGCGCTCAAAGGCTGGATCGACGCCAACTGGGACCACAAGGTCATACTCTGCTCCAGGGACCCGCTGCTGAAGACGCTCCGCTCCTGCGGCCAGGCGTGCTTCGAGACCCGGGATAATCCCACCGCCGAGGTCCTGGCGGAGCTGGTTTTCAGGGAAATGAAAGGGCTGGGTCTGCCGGTGACCGAGGCGCGTTTCTGGGAGACGGACACATCGGTCGCCTGCTACCGGAAGGACTGACCCGGCGCCCGGAGCTCCCTCGGGAAGACCGGCCGGCCCTTCCTTTGGATAATAGCTTTTATCTCCGCCGCCAGGTACAGGCTTCCGGCCGCCAGCAGCGGGACCCCTCTGCGGCGAGCCAGGCGCAGCGCCAGATCGAAGGCGGGCCCCGGTTCTTTTTCCGAGTGCGTCTCGCAACCGGTCTTCCGGGCGTATGCGGCCAGCGCCGAGGGGCCGAGCGCCCGCGGAGAGCCCACGCCGCAGAATACCACGGCGCCGGAAACGCCGCAGAGCGCTTCTACGATCTCGGAAGCGGCCTTATCCCCCATTATCGCCGCCAGTGTCACCGGCCTGACGATCCCCGCTTCGCGCAGGGACAATAGGAGCGCGGCGATGGCCGCTGGGTTATGCGCTCCGTCCAGCACTATTTCAACGCCGCGGTATTCAAGCGTTTCGAACCTGCCTTCCAGCCTCGCCGCCGCCAGCCCGGCTTCGGCCGCCGCGGCCGGCAGACGGTGTCCTTTCAGCCGCAGAGCGCCCAGGGCTTTCATGGCCAAAGCCGCGTTACGGAGCTGGTAGGCACCCTTCATGGCCAGTCTCAATAGCGGCGCCCCGCCGCGCCTTCCCCGGTAGAAGATGCGGGCTCCGCGCGTCCGGAAGCGTCCGTCCGTGCCCGCCGTTAAAACCCGGCCTCCGGCCGCAGCCGCGCGCCGCTTGATCTCGCTCAGGGCCGGTCCGGAGGCGGAAGTTACGACGCCGCAGCCGGGTCTGATGATCCCGGCCTTATGCGCCGCTATGCTTTTGAGAGAACCGCCGAGAAGGTCCGCGTGCTCCAGAGATACGTCCGTTATCACGGCCAGCGACCGGCGGAAAACGTTGGTCGCGTCCCGACGTCCGCCCAGTCCGGTTTCCACCACCGCGTAGCGCGCGCCGCGCTCCCTGAACCAGAGCAGGGCTATGACGGTAAGATGTTCGAAATAGGAAAGCCGGAAACCGAAAGACCTGACGGTGGAAAAGAGCCGGAAAAAGTCCGATTCGGGAATGTTCTTCCCGTCCACGCTTATGCGCTCCCTGGGGCCGTTTATATGCGGGCTCATATAAAGGCCGGTGCGGTGTCCGCATCGGGCCAGCGCGCCGGCCAGCATGGCGCAGACGCTGCCTTTCCCGTTGCTGCCGGCCACATGCAGCGCGTAAAAGGCGTCCTGCGGCCGGCCCAGCCGATCGAGAGCGAGCTTTATGGGCGCCGTGGAAAAAGCTGCCGCCGGCTGAAGCGCGTTCAGGCTCGCCAGAGCCTCCCCGTAGTCGGCGGGCAGCGGCCTGGCCCCCGCCGCGCCGCCCGGGCAGTCGGCCAGCATTTCCCGGACCGTGCGTTTCAGGAGCGGGTGGCGCAGATCGGGCGCTATCTCGCATAAAGGGACCAGCACGAAAGGCCTTTCGGGTATCCCCGGGTGGGGCACTTTCAGCAGCGGCCCCTCCAGCGCTTCGCGGCCGTAAAAGAGGATGTCTATGTCGATGGTGCGGGGGGAGTTCCTGAACGGCCTGCGCCGTTTCATCAGCTTCTCTATGGCGTGAGCCTCGTTCAGGAGTTCGAGCGGGGTAAGCCGCGTCTCGACCTCGGCCACGGCGTTGTAAAAATCACCCTGCCGCAGGTAGTACATGGCGGGCGTTTCGTAAATGGAGGAGACCCTTATCAGCCGGCAGCGTTCGGACAGAAGACGCAGGGCGCCGCGTATATGGGCCAGCCGGTCCCCCAGGTTGGAGCCAAGGGCCAGGAACGCCCTCATTTCCCGGCCCCCGCCTTTTTTATCGCGTCCACCACGGCCATGGCCTGGACGGCCTCCCTGACGTCGTGCACGCGCACGATATCCGCCCCGTTCATCGCGCAGACCGCGCAGGCCGCGATCGTGCCGGGCAGGCGTCCGGACGGTTCCGATGGGCTTAGCGCGCCTATGAAAGATTTTCTCGACACGCCGACCATGATCGGCCGTCCAAGCTTCCTGAAAGCGGCCAGGCCGGCCATTATATCCAGATTGTCGTCCAGGGTCTTGCCGAAACCGATGCCTGGGTCGACGATGATGTCCCGTATCCCGGCGCCGGAGAGCGCGGATATCCTGCGCGCCAGGAAATCCGCGATCCCGGCCACCGGGCCGTCCGCGTAAACGGGGGACTTCTGCATGTCCCTCGGCCTGCCCAGCATATGCATCACTATGGCCCCGGCTCCCGCGGCGGCCGCCGCGCGGACCATCCTTTCGTCGGAGAAGCCGGTGATGTCGTTTATGATGTCGGCGCCTTCGGCCAGGCACGCCTCCGCCACCTCCGGCTTGCAAGTGTCGACGGAGACCGGCACTCTCAGGGCGCGCGTTATCTTGCGCAGCGGGCCGATAAGCCGGGAGAGTTCTTCTTCGGCCCCTATTCCCTCGCTGCCTGGCCTGGAAGATTCGGCCCCTATGTCGACAAGGTCGGCCCCTTCGCTTTCCATTTCTAGGGCGCGCTCCGCCGCGGCTTCCGCGGTCGCGTAGCGCCCTCCGTCGGAAAAAGAGTCCGGGGTCACGTTAAGTACGCCGCAGATGAGGGTGCGTCCGCTCCCGAACACCGGTCTTTTACGAGGCATGGTCTACGCTCCAGTTCCGGGCGCGCCGCAAGCCGGCGACGCGCTCCGCCGGCCCTCCCTATTCCATCGCTTCCGGCGGCATGGCCGTCGCGGCGGCCGCTCTTCTGTCCCCGCGCAGGAACCAGCGCGAAAGCAGCAGGGTCGCGGCGCAATAGCAGACTATGGTTATCATGAATGGCATCGTGAAACCGAAATCCATCTGGAGCGTGCCGCTGAGCTTGGTGCCGAACGCCCAGGCCAGGCTCCAGCCCGCCGTGTAGAGCGCGCTGGCGAGCGGATGGTCCTCTTTTCTGAAGTGGGAGAGCATGAAGACGCTGTAGATGGGCCAGCTGGCGTTCATCAGCATGGTCCTGATGAACGCCGCCGCTACTGTCGGCAGGATAAGGCCTGAAAATCCCATGGTGGCCAGGAAAGGCACCGACAGGGCCTGTAATATTATCATCGCTCCGACCAGACCCCTTTTCTTCACCAGCCAGGGTCCGACGAACCCGCCCAGCGACATGGAGAGCGGCATCAAGGACATCAAAAGACCCAGGCTCGAAATGCGCAGGTCGAACATCGTCTTGAAGAAAATGTTCAGGTACGGCATTACCATGCCCGCCCCGAACCCTACGAGGATCTGAGGCAGGAAGACCATGAACGTCCTTTTCGGTTCCAGGCGCGACGGGTCCAGCGCCCCCCGCCTGTTCCCGGCCGAACCAGGATCTTCGAACCGCAGCGCCGGCAGGATCGACAGGGCCATTATGCCGGCCGACGCCAGCAGGGCGGCGCGGTAGGAGGTCTCGCTCTCCGCTCCGCCCGACAGGATGACCGCCGCCAGGCGGGTCATGCCCCCGCTTATCAGGTTCCCGAAGAACCCGGCTATCATGGTGAACGCGAACTGGAAGCTGAAAACGAAGTTCCGGTCGTTTTCGGTGGAATATCTGGCCATCAGCGGCCAGGAGGTTATCGCCATCAGCGCGGCCGAAACGCCGGAAAGGAACCTGAAGGATATGAGCATGGGCTTGGAGGGGAACACCGACAGGCCCGCGAAGGCCAGCGCGGCCAGCGCCACTGCCGTCAGCAGGATCCGCTTCATGGACAGGTTCGCGCAGAGAAGCGCCAGGGGGACCGCCAGGGCCGCGGTGACGAAAACGGGGATGGATTCCAGCGTGCCCAGGAATTCCCTGGTGTAGCCGAGTTCCAGCACGTACAGGTTATAGACCAGGCCGAAGGCGCTCTGGGCCATGCTCGACGCGAACGTGACGTATATGAAAAGCCGCGCGTTCCCGTGGAAGTGCCGGAAGCGCAGCAGGTACTCTTTCAAGGCTTTCATCTTGTTATCCGCCTAGAGGCCGGCCGCGGGACCGGTGGAGGGGACCACGTACCAGACGTAGTTGGCCAGGTCCCGGTGGGTCTTCGGCAGAGACGGAGGGCATTTGACCGAGCTTTCCAGATAGAAAGAGGACTGGGTGAGCCTGGAGGTCCTGCTTTTCACCGAGGCCGGAAGGGCCGCGTTGTATAGCAGGCGCTCGTTCTCCGCGAACACCAGCGCCGCCCAGCCCGGATTGGAACCGATGAACTCCGCGATCCTGGAACCGGCGCTTTCGTTCCAGGCGGATACCGCCGAAAGATGGTTTTCCCAGGCGGCGGAAGCGTCCGGACCGGAGGGACTGAAGGACGCTTTAAGGCGCTCCAGATATCCGGCGTTCCTGCTTATCGGGAGCTTTTCCGGAAGCGCGGCGCGGTCCGGTCCCGGCAGGGCGGATAATCCCCCGGCCTTTATTATTTCCGATATCTCGGCCGGCAGTCCGAGGGCCAGCGCCTTCAGTCTGTTCTGCGCGATGAGGTCGAAGACCGGCTTGTAGAGATCGAAGTCCGCGGCCAGTCTTTTCCTCCACTCCGTCCTCTCCAGGAATTCCTCCCGGCTTATCCTGCCGGCCGCGTAATCGTCCAGGACCGGCTGGGTCCTCGTATCCAGGAAGTCGAAGCCCACGGCTATCCTGGCCCCGCGCGCCTCGCGCATGGTCCTGAGGACGGCCGCCCGCGCGCGCTGGTCGTCCGCTGAAGAATTCGATCCTCCGACGTAAACCACGTCGCTTTTCCATACGGCGGCCTTGAAAGCCGCAAGGGTCCCGAAGGACTTTCCGGACTGCCCGCCAAAAATGCAGAACCCCTGGGGCGCCGGCGCGGCCGGCGCTTTGGATTTGTCGGGGGCGGCGGCGCCGGTCCGTACGGATAGTACGGCCGCCAGCAGCAGTATACGGGTCCGGGCGCTCATCCGATAATTATAATACATTTGGCCGCGGCCGCCCCGGATTTGCATGACCGCGCGGAAAACACTATAGTTATAGCCGGTTCACGGTCTGGTCCTCTCCGTAAAGCTCTCGCGCCGCCGCTGTCCGGCGGAAGTATTTAACTATGAAAAAAAAATGGAACGCTCATCCCGAACGGCATGAAAGCCGGCGGCGGGACCGTATTGCGGAGGGCCGGGTCCAGCATCACGGGAACTTCGCTTTTCTTATTTCCGAGACCGAGGGGGAGCCTGATGTTTTCCTGCGCGGCGGGCTCGGAATGGCGATGGACGGGGACAGGGTTCAGGTCCGTGTGCCCGGCGGGGGGGGCGGAAGGCCGTGCGGCGAGATCGTTCGCGTGCTGAAAAGGGCGCGGTCTTCCATCGTCGGGGTGTTGCGCCGGTCCCCAACGGGCTGGACCCTTTCGTCCGGCCGGAACGGTTCTCCCGCGGCGCAGGTCCTGGGTTTTTCATGCAGGGGGACGCCGTCGGAGGGATGTTTCGCGGTGCTGAAGGTCTCCCGCTGGCCTTCCGAACGCTCCTGCGCCGCAGGAACCGTCACCGAACTGCTCGGCGGAACGGGCGATATCCGCGCGCGCATCACGGCGCTGCTGCGCGAGCGCGGCATAGAGGAACGTTTCACTGAGGGCTCGCTCGCGCAGAGCCGGGCTTTCGGCGCCAGGCTGGAACCTTCTCAGTGGAAGGGGCGGGAGGAACTTTTCGGCCTGCCGGTCTTCACTATCGACGGCGCCGACGCGAAAGATTTCGACGATGCCGTTTCCCTGGAAAAGCTGGGCGGCGGCATGTCGCGTCTCGGGGTTCATATCTCCGATGTGGGCCATTACGTGAAGCCGGGTTCCGCCCTGGACAGGGAGGCCTACGCCCGCGCGACCAGCGTATACCTGCCGGACAGGGTGGTGCCCATGCTCCCGCCGGCGCTATCCGATAATCTTTGCAGCCTCCTTCCCGGAGAGGAGAGGTTGACGGTTTCCGTCTTTATGGACGTGGACCGCTCGGGCGCGGTCCGCGGCCGGCGAACCGCCCTGACGGTGATACGTTCCTGCCGCCGTTTCACTTACGAGGAGGCCCAGGCTCTGCTGGACGGGAAAAAAGTCCCGGCCGTTCCGTCCGCCGCGGCCGAAGCGGTAAAAGCGATGGGCGCGCTGGCGGCCGTTCTGCGCCGGCTGAGAGCGGTCCGCGGCGCTCTGGATTTCGACCTGCCGGAGTATAAGGTGGAGACGGACCCCTCCGGCCGGCCGCTGCGTGCCGTTATACGCCCCAGGCTTCAGAGCCACCGCCTGATAGAAGAGTTCATGCTTCTGGCCAACGAGGCGGCCGCCGCGGAGCTGATGGCCGCGCGCATTCCTTTCCTCCACCGCCGGCATGATGTTCCGGACCAGGCGAAAATGCGTTCCCTGGCCGAAACCCTCGGGGAATTAGGCATAACCGCGGGCGGTCTGCTCGGATCCGATCCCCGCAAGGGGCTGCTTTCCGCCCTGGGGCAGGCGTCAGGACATCCTCTGTCTGACGTGATAAATTCAATGATAGTGCGCAGCATGCGGCAGGCGGTATATTCTCCGGAATCGAAGGGGCATTTCGGCATAGCGGCGCGGTCGTACACGCATTTCACTTCTCCGATACGCAGATATCCGGAC
Organism: Elusimicrobiota bacterium; assembly: GCA_022703115.1. Classification (GTDB taxonomy): domain Bacteria; phylum Elusimicrobiota; class Elusimicrobia; order Elusimicrobiales; family UBA9959; genus YA12-FULL-51-18. The sequence continues at coordinate 615 of JAKLEK010000059.1, read as the reverse complement.
CTTATAGCTCACAGGGCCCTGAAGTCCATGCTCGCGGGAAAAAGGGATACGCTTTCGGCTCATTCTCTCGTGTCGGCCGGTTCTCACTGTTCCGAGCGGGAGAGGGCCGCGGCGGAGGCCGAGCATAAGGCCGTGGACCTGATGCGCGCAGAGCTTTTCTCGCGGCGGATAGGCGAAGAAATGGACGGGGTGGTGACCGGGTCGGTGGAGAGCGGGGTTTTCGTCCGGCTTGGGGATACCGGCGCCGAGGGGCTTTTGCGCGGCGCCAGGCACAAGCCCGGCGCCAGGCTGCGCGTTATCGTAACGGCCGCGGACCCGGTCGAGGGAAAGATCGATCTCGCTGCCCCCGGGTCCGGAGCGCTTCCGGCGCAGATACGCGTGACCCGTCGTTCAAGTCCGAGAAAAAGACGCTGAACCGGGGATCATTTCCGCGCTATCACCGATCCGGCGTCGCTTTCGGAAACGGCGCAGCGGAAACCGATATCGTCGTTGGGTTTGTCGCTGCTGGCCCTGTTCGCCGCTCTGGCCGAGTCCATGTCGAACGCCCACGACCCGCCCCTTATGACCCGTTCTTTCCCCGTCTCCGGGCCCTGCGGGTTCCGTTTAGGCCCGACT
>JAKLEK010000058.1 GCA_022703115.1 Elusimicrobiota bacterium | reverse complement strand
GCAGCATTACGTCGTAGGCCAGACCCTGGTACTTCCAGCCGAACAGATGCGGCGCCAGGGCCAGGTGCGCGGAACTGGAGATCGGAAGGAACTCTCCCACGCCCTGGAGAACGCCCAGCACGGCCGCCTGGAACTCACTCATATGAAACCTCCGTTCCGGGATAGTAGTGTGAGAGGATGTTCCGGTAGGTGAAGCCGGCGCGGGCCATTCCCTCGGCTCCCCACTGGCACATCCCGACTCCGTGCCCGCTGCCCCTGCCTTCCAGGATAAGGTAGTCCCGGCCGGAGTTCAGTTCGAAGAGGGTGCTCCGCACCGCGTTCCAGCCGGCCCGCCGACCGACCCCCTGGTAAAAACCCGTGGCCGAGATCCTGACTTCCCTGGCGCCGGTGTACAGCGTCAGAGCGGCGGCGCGTTTCGATATGCCCCTCTCGCTTATCGCGACCTTGCGAACCGATTCGTCCGGTCCGATCCACTTCTGCGCGCGGGCGATAACGCTGAGGGTGCGCAGGGATATGCGCGTCTTCCACCTGAACGCCGGGGCTATGGCGCAGTACGGCCTGCGTTCGGGTCCGTCCTTCACCGAGACCAGATACGGCTTGTGTTCGAACGGCCAGACGTATATCATGGATTCGGTCCGGCCCCCGCAGATGGAGTGATAGAACGTGGCGGCGAGTTTGCCCTTGTAGGTGAGCACCTCGCCGCGGGTGAAATCCGCCGCCGCCCTGGCCTCGGGCCTGACGGAAGCGAAGCCGGTGAAAAGCTGGCAGTGCGTGGAATCGCACATGTCGCAGCCGTCCGCTTTGTGGTTGTTGCGGTGCTTCAACGTGTAGGTCCTGGCGGCCACGGCCTGGGCTTTCAGCGCCTCCATGCCGGAAAGGTCGCTCGCTTCCCCGGAGACCACGCTGGCTATGTAGTCCTCAAGCGGCACGGCGGCTTTTATCTTAAGTCTTCCGCCGGTAGAGGATATTTCCAGCTCTCCCCTGAATAGGCGCTTTGAGCCGGACGGGCAGGCCAGCCAGGCCCCTTTTCCGGAGACGTCCACCCGCAGGGACTTCGCCGCGCGCGTCATTCCTTTGGCGGTCACCAGAGCGCCCCTGGCAGATATGACGGTCGGTTCCTTTACCAGGAGACCGTTCACGAACGTGTTCCCCTGCGCCGGGGTCAGCGTGACCGCGGAGGGTTTGGCCGCGGAAAAAATGAGTATGCGGACCCGCTTTTCTCCCGCCGAGAGCGCGGAGGCCGGCAGGAGGCAAAGCGCCATGATAAGGTATTTCTTCTTCAGATCCGCTCCGGTGTGAAGAACTCGGCCAGCTCCGCCGCGTGCCGGCCGGCGGCTTCCGCCAGCCTGAAATAAGCGAAACTGCCGGTATGGAAAGGCGGAGGGGGGGAATTCAGCAGAAGGCCGCTCATCCCGCCCATGGCCGGCTGGTGGCCGGTCACCAGGACGGACGGGGCTTCTCCCGCGGCCGAACGCAACGCCTCCAGAATGGCTTCGGGGGAGGCGTCGGAGGCCAGCGCCGGTTCCCGCAGCCGTACGGCCGAAGGGAAAACGGCGGCGGCCAGGTCTGCGGTCTCCACGGCGCGCAGCAGAGGGCTTGAGATTATGACGTCCGGAACGAACCCCAGGGCTTTCAGCCGTCCGGCGGAAGCCGAGGCCTGGTCCTTTCCGCGCGGGGACAGCCTGCGGTCCGCGTCGCTCTCCGCGCCGGACTCCCGGACCGAGAGCGCCTCGCCGTGCCGCATCAGGACCAATTCTCTCATGAAAAGCATTTTAGCAGTTACGCCGTCGCGGCGGCAACAGCGGGCGGAGGAGGGCGCGCAGTGTTATTTCGTAAACGATGACCTGCCGGGCCGCTGCGCCGCGGCTATTAATTCTTCTTATCCCGGCCGGAGAAAGAGCGGTTGCCGGGCCGCGCCAGCCGTCTCAGAGAACACATATTAGCTGCGCTTATATGCGCCGCCGCGCCCGGGGCCCGGCAATGCCGGAAAACGCTGAAAGTTACGTATAATATAGGCGCCGGCGAAAGCGGGCTCCGGCAATATGTCCGCGGAGGTCAAGAGCGTGAACAACCACATACTCCCACATGGCGAACTGGACGGCTTCATCAGGAAGCTGTCCAAAAAAATGAAGGTCGTCGCTCCGGTGGCTAAGGAAGCCGGAAATTTCGCGTTCCAGGAGGTATCCGGCGCTTCCGAAATAGCCCTGAAATACGTTCCCACGGTGCTCCCTCCCAAGAAGTATTTCATGCCGCAGAGGGAAAAAATGCTGGATTTCGACCTCACCGGAGCGCAGCCTTCCGACAAGGCCGTGATAGACGCCCCCGAACTGGCCGTCTTCGGGGCGCATACCTGCGATCTGGCAGGCATACAGTGCCTGAACATGGTCTTCTCCGAGCGGCCCAGGGACTATAACTATCTTCTGCGCAAAGAGAAGATATTCCTTATAGGGATGGAGTGCAACGACTATTGCGACGAGAACGCCAGTTGCGCGCTGGTCAACTCCCATATGCCGAGCGGCGGATACGACCTGTTCTTCACCGACCTGGGCGACCGGTTCATGGTCCATGTGAACACGCAGAAGGCCGAAGAGATCGTGGAGGAGATGGGGCTCGCGAAGGCCTCGCCCGCCGACCTGGCCGCGCTCGATAAGGTGCGGGAGAGGAAACGCTCCGTTTTCCGGAACGAGATCGGCGTAGACCCGCGCAAACTTCCCGAGGCGTTCGCCAAAGGGGAAAAGAGCAAGGTGTGGGAGGACCTGGGCGCGCGCTGCGTGTCCTGCGGCAACTGCACCAACGTCTGTCCCACCTGCTACTGTTTCGACATGGCGGATAACGTGGACCTGAACATGAAGACCGGGAGCCGGAACCGGACCTGGGATTCCTGCCAGTTCGAGACCTTTGCGTCCGTCGCCGGGGGCGAGAACTTCCGCGAAGCCCGCTCGGAACGGCAGCGGCACAGGTACTACCGTAAGTTCAAGTATCCGCTGGACAAGTTCTACCGCTTCTTCTGCACTGGCTGCGGCCGATGCACCAGGACCTGCATGGCGCGCATCAACCTGAAGGAAACTCTCAAGGGCCTGGCCAAGGAAACCGTATGACCGAAGAGATCAAGAACTCCAACTGGAGACTGAGGAAAGGGAAGATCATAGCGGCGAAACAGATGACCGCCGCCGAGAAATGGTTCGACATCAGGCTGGAGGACGGTTCTCTGGACCATGAGCCGGGCCAGTTCGTGCAGGTGGAGCTCTATGGGGTGGGAGAGGCTCCCATCTCGGTCTGCTCCAGCCCCACTAAACGCGGTTCTTTCGAACTTACGGTCCGCGCGGCCGGACGCATGACCAACGCCATGCACAAGCTCGACGTGGGGGACTATCTGGGGATACGCGGTCCCTTCGGCCGTCCCTTCCCGGTCAAAGTAATGGCGGGCAGCGACCTGTTGTTCGTAGCCGGCGGTCTCGGCATAGCGCCGCTGCGCTCGCTCATAAACTACGTTATCGACAATCGCAAGGATTACGGCAAGGTGGATATCCTGCTGGGCTGCAGAACGCCGTCCGATATGCTGTTCGGTTCCGAGATCGGCGCCTGGCAGAAACGCCTGGACGTGAACTTCCTGTGCACCGTAGACCGGGGGGCCCCGGACTGGCGCGGCAACGTCGGGCTCATCACCACCCTCATTCCCGGGGTCACCATACAGCCGGAGAGGACCTTCGCCGTGGTCGTCGGTCCTCCGGTGATGTACAAGTTCGTCATCGCCGAACTCCTGAAGAAGAACGTTCCGGAGCGCCAGATAGTGCTCTCGCTGGAGCGCCATATGAAGTGCGGCATGGGCAAGTGCGGGCACTGCCAGATAGACCACCCGAAGAACTACTACTGCTGCAAGGACGGGCCTACCTTCACCTACGACGAAGTGAAGGCCTCGAAGAAACTTTGAACTGGAGGGCTTAATAAGATGACCGACGTTCCTAAGACGGCAGTCAGACCGAAAGTGGCGTTCTTCGATTTCGCCTGCTGCGAGGGCTGTCAGCTGCAGGTCGCTAACCTGGGCGAATCGCTGCTGGACATCCTCGGCGCCATCGATGTGGTGGAGTTCCGCGAGGTCATGAGCGAGAAATGGGACAAGGACTACGACGTCGCCATAATCGAAGGGTCCATAACCGACTCTCACGCCGAGGAGCGGATAAAGAAGATCCGCGCCCGGTCCAAGGTCCTCATAGCGTACGGGGCCTGCGCCGCGATAGGCGGAGTTAACGGGATGAAGAACTCCTTCCAGCTCGACGAGATACGCGGCTACGTCTACGGCAAGGATTACAAGTTCTTCGACAGCACGAAGACGAGGCCGGTGCATCAGGTGGTCAAAGTCGATTACTTCGTCAACGGCTGTCCGGTGTACCCGCCGGAACTCCTCGAAGTGCTGAAATGCGCCCTGCGCGGCCTGCCCTACACCGTGCCGGACAATCCGGTGTGTTCCGAATGCAAGCTCAATGAGAACGTCTGCATGTACGAGAGGGGGGTCGCCTGTATGGGGCCGTGGACCAAGGCCGGCTGCAATTCATGGTGCGTGAATAACGGCAATATCTGCTACGGCTGCCGGGGAGAGGTCCGTAACCCGGCTAAGAACGCGGCGCAGGACGTCATCGGCCGGTTCAACCTGAACCCTGAAACGGTGCGGGGGAAGTTCGACATGTACAACAAGTGCAAGGAAGGCGACAATGGCAATAAATAAGGACCTGGACATAAAAGTCGAGTATATCACCCGCGTCGAGGGTCACGGCGACATAGTCGTCGACGTCAAGAACGGGAAGATCGAGAAGTGCGAAATGCACGTAGTCGAATCGCCCCGGTTCTTCGAAGGGATGCTCCGCGGCCGCTCCGTGTTCGAAGCGCAGCATATAACCTCCCGGATCTGCGGCATCTGCGCGTGCGGGCACTCGCTGGCCTCCATCGCCGCCGCCGAGGACGCCCTCGGCTTCAAGCCCAGCGCCCAGACCATAAAGCTGCGCAAGCTCCTGCTGGATTACGAGATCCTGGACAGCCACCTTCTGCACGTCTATCTGCTGGCGGCTCCCGACATACTGGGCGTTCCTTCGTTCGTTCCCCTGATCAAGACGAATAACGAGGTGGTCAGGCGGGCTCTGCGCATGAAGAAGGCCGTCAACGACGTCTGCGATATTCTGGTCGGGCGGCACATCCATCCGATATCCGCCATAGCCGGCGGCTTCACCAAACTGCCGACGCCTAAGGCCCTGGACGAGCAGATCAAGGCCCTGGAAGCCATCGGGCCTGACATGGCCGAGACGCTTAAGCTGGCCGCGTCCCTGAAATTCCCCGATTTCCACCGGGAGACGGAGTACGTGGCGCTGGTCTCCGACGACGCCGAGTACCCTCTCCTGGAGGGGGACATCGGGTCCAGCGACGGCAAACGCTTCAAGAAAGCCGATTACCGCAAGGCCACGAACGAATTCGTGGACCCGCGCTCTTCGGCGAAGTTCGCGAAGCTCTCCCGAGACTCATACTTCGTCGGCGCGCTGGCCCGGTTCAACCTGAACCACGCCAAGCTGCTGCCGGAGGCGAAGAAGGCTGCGGAAGCGCTCGGCTTCAAGGCTCCCTGCCACAATCCCTATATGAACACCGTCGCCCAGGTGGTGGAGATAGTGCACTGTTACCACCACGCTCTGGGGATACTCCGGGACCTCAGGAAGAACGGGGTGGACCTTTCCGAGCAGGTGGTAGTGGGAGTGAACGAGCGCGGGACCGTTCCGGTGAGGGCCGGGAACGGAGTCGGCGCCGTAGAGGTGCCGCGCGGCCTGCTTTTCCACAACTACGAGACCGACGAGAAAGGGACGATTAAGAACGCGAATTGCATCATCCCGACGAACCAGAACATCAACAACATCGAGCACGACTTCATGAAGCTGCTCCCGGAGATAATATCCAAGAAATCCAAAGAGGAGATAACGCTCGCGCTTGAGATGCTGGTGCGCGCCTATGACCCCTGCATTTCCTGCTCGGCCCATTACCTGAATGTCTCCTTTACCGGCTGAGATCTCCGCGGCGCTGGCGCCGCGCGGCAGGACGCTGCTCATAACGATAGGCAACCCGCTGAGGGCCGACGATGGCGTCGGCCCTTATGTCGGGGAGCGCGTGCGCTTCAGGGACCCGGAGCACACGGTCATCAACGCGGGCACCACGCCGGAGAACGTGGCCCAGCGCGCCATAGACCTGAGGCCGGATAAGATCATCCTGCTCGACGCGGCCCGTTTCGGCGGGGCGCCCGGGGAATGCCGGGTCATACCGCTTGAGGATATAAGCAGGCAGACGGTCCTTTCCACGCACAGCTTTCCGCTGGGGGTCACTTTCTCCATAGTAAGGGAAGATACCGGAGCGGAACTGACGGCGCTGGGTATCGAGCCGGGGTCCATGGAGTTCGGAGAGGGATTGTCTCCGGAAGTGGAACGGACCGCGGCGGAACTGATAAGCTATTTCAACTCGCTGTAGCGGCCCGGGGGGCTGGGTGTCCGTCTTTCAGACCAAGTCCATAGACGAGCTTGTCGCCGGATCCGGCGCTGAAGGGAGCCGGCTGCCGCGCGTGCTGGGCGCTTTCGACGTCACGATGATAGGCATCGGCGCCATCATCGGCGCCGGCATATTCGCCATGATAGGGGCCGCCGCTCTGGGCGGCTCCAGCGGCCATCCGGCCGGCCCTTCGCTGATCGTCTCTTTCGCCATCACCGCGGTGGCCTGCGGCTTCACCGCGCTCTGCTACGCGGAGCTTTCCGCCATGGTCCCGATCTCCGGCAGCGCGTACACCTACGCTTACGCGACGATGGGCGAACTGGTAGCGTGGATAATCGGGTGGGACCTCATAATAGAGTACGCCATAGGGAACGTGGCAGTGGCGATAAGCTGGTCCGGCTACCTGAACGATCTGCTCAACAGTTCCTTCGGCCTGAGCATCCCGCTCTGGCTGCGGCTGGATTACCGTACTTTCGTGCAGAAAGGGTTCGACCTGGCGTCGGTCCCGAATCTCGGCGGGATGCCGCTGGTCTTCAACCTGCCGGCGGTGCTTATAGTGCTGGCCCTGACCGCGCTCCTGGTCAGGGGGGTCAGGGAGAGTTCCACTTTCAATAATTTCATGGTCTGCGTGAAATTGCTGGTCCTCGCTCTTTTCGTCGGGATCGGCCTTTACTATTCGAAAGCGGAGAACTGGACCCCGTTCGCCCCGGGAGGCTGGAAAGGGATACAGGCCGGGGCTGCCACCATATTCTTCGCCTATATAGGTTTCGACGCTGTCTCGACAGTGGCGGAAGAGACGCGGGATCCGAAGCGCGATATGCCAATAGGAATAATCGGTTCCCTTGTCATATGCACCGTGGTCTATATCCTGGTCACCATAGCCCTGACCGGCATGATGCCGTTCATGGAGCTTAAGGATAAGATCGCCGAACCGCTTATCGCCGGCCTGGACCATAACCACGCTCCGGGATGGACCATCGCGGTGGTCGCCCTCGGTTCCGTGATAGCGCATACGGCCGTGCTTTTCGTTTTCCAAATGGGCCAGCCCAGGATACTGTTTTCCATGAGCCGGGACGGCTTGCTGCCGCCATATTTCGCCAGGGTGCACGGCAGGTTCAGGACCCCGCATGTCTCCACCATCTGGACCGGGATCTTCGTAGCCGGGCTCGCCGCGCTGTGCAATATAGACGAGATGGCCAATCTGTGCAACATAGGGACCCTGTTCGCTTTCGTGCTGGTCTGCGCCGGCGTCATAGTGCTCAGGGTGAAGGATCCGCATCGCGTCCGGCCGTTCCGCGCTCCGGGCGGGTACGCGACCCCTGTGCTGGGCATAGTTCTCTGCCTTTTCCTTATGTTCGGTCTGGACAGGACGACCTGGTTCCGCTTTTTCGGCTGGCTGGCCCTTGGGCTGGCGATCTATTACGCGTACGGGAGGAAGAACTCCCGTCTGGGCTCGGCCGGAGGCGCCTCTCAGGGCCCCGTCTCCGCGAGCGGGGCTCCGGCCGGAAAGATGATATAATTTCAGGCAAGCTCTGAGTACCGGAGAAAAAACCTATGTTCGATAAAATGAAGGAACTGCTGGAAATAAAGCGCAAAATGGACGAGGTCCGCAAGGAACTGGACTCGATGACGCTCGAGAGCGAGGATAACCTGGTCAAAGTAGGCATATCCGGTTCCCAGAACATCACCCGGATCGTGATAAAATCCGATCTGGGGTCGGCGGACAAGTCGGCTCTGGAGTCGTCCCTGACCGAGACCGTGAACAGGGCCATAAAGCAGTCCCAGAAGATGGCCGTGGAGAAAATGGGGGCGCTGAGCGGACTCGCCCTGCCGAAGGATATGCAAAGCCATGCATGAGTGGGCGCTGGCCGAATCGGTCATCAGGACGGCCGCGGACCATGCCGGGCGTTCCGGTCTGCGTTCCGTTTCCGAAGTCTCCGTGCTCCTGGGGGAACTCCAGGCGGTGGACAGGGAAATTTTCGTCTTCGCCCTTCGGGAACTGGCCAAGACCTCTCCGGGAGGCATGCGCTCCTGCAAGTTCAGGATATTGAAGGAACCGGCCTCCTTCAAGTGCAGGGTCTGCGCGGAAAAATTCACTTTAAAGGCGCTCAAAAGGACCGAGGCGGAGGCCGAGAATATCCACTTCATACCCGAGATGGCCCGCGTATTCCTGAAGTGTCCGGGGTGCAAAAGCCCGGATTTCGACATCGTTGCCGGA
>JAKLEK010000057.1 GCA_022703115.1 Elusimicrobiota bacterium | reverse complement strand
TGTTCACGATGGTCGAATCCGGGACCTGCGCGGAAAGAGTGACATGGGTGCCCCAGTTCACGTCCACCTTGGTGGGGATGACGGTTACGCCGGTGAGATACCTGCCTTTCCCGTTATAGCGTCCGCCGCTGGTGTAGAGGACCTTGTATTCGATGTCCACCCATTTCTGCCCGTACGCGTTGTTGGCGTAGAAGCCGTAGACGGCCCCGGTCGGGGCGCTCCAGCCGTTCAGCTGCGCCCATGATTCTATACCTTTCGGCATGGCGCTCGCGTACTTGGAATCTATGTCCACGACCGGCGCGTTCTCCTTTACTATATCCCAGATCTTCAGCGCGATGTTCACGATCTCGCCTATCACCACCACCGCGGGATTCTTCGCCGCGGACGCGGACCGGAGGTTCTCCAGGTACTCCCAGCCGGGATTTAAGGCATGTGCTTTCCGGACCACGCGGATGGAATCCGGATCGATAGTGAACTTAAGAGGATCGCTGTTCGCGGCGGAGATCTCCGCGGAGGTGAACGCGGGCTCAATGCGCCCGTCGTCTCCGGTCTGCCCGGCACGGACGGGAAGGGCCATGAAGAAGAGCGACACAGCCGTAAGCCGCAGCAAGGTTGTTTTTTTCATTTCCAGGTTTTTCTCCATCGCAGGGCCCTTGAACTCCGGACCATGCCTTCTACAAAGAGGATACATAATAGACCGGAAACCCATAAGTGTCGAAAGGCCCAGGAGAAAAAATTATAGGGCCCAGCAGCGCCTGGGCCCTAAGACCAAGAAAAAGGGCGCCCCCGAGGGCGCCCTTTCCTTATATGCGAGCGTTCCTTACGGCCTATGCGGCCACGGTCTCCTCAACCTTGGGCACGTCGCAGCTCATGGTGGCCAGCTGCTTGTAGACGCTTAGCCGCCACTTGTATTCTTCTTCCGCCTGCTTCATCAGCTGCTTGGCCGCTTCGGGGCTGGACTTGTGCAGGGTCCTGAAGCGGTTCTCTCCCAGCATGAAGTCGGACACGGAGAGGGTGGGAGCCGGGCTGTCTATCGTCAGCGGGTTCTTGCCCTGTTTCCGCAGTTCCGGATTGTAGCGGTAGAGTATCCAGCGGCCGGAGGCGACCGCCCGTTTCTGCTCGTCCATGCCGGTGGTCATGTTGATGCCGTGGGCTATGCAGTGGCTGTAGGCTATCACTATGGACGGACCGTCGAACGCCTCGGCTTCGGCGAAGGCCTTCACGGTCTGCTGGTAGTTGGCGCCCATCGCGACGCTGGCCACGTATATGTTGCCGTAGGTCATCGATATCATGCCGAGGTCTTTTTTCGGCAGCGGCTTTCCGCCGGCGGCGAACTGAGCTACCGCGCCGAGCGGCGTAGCCTTGGACATCTGCCCGCCGGTGTTGGAATAGACTTCGGTGTCCAGCACCAGGGCGCGGACCTTCCTGCCTGAGGCCAGCACGTGGTCGAGACCGCCGTAGCCGATATCGTAAGCCCAGCCGTCGCCTCCGAAGATCCACACCGACTTCTTTATAAGATAATCGGCGAGGGTGAGGAGCAGGCGGGACTTATCGTCCTTCTGCTGCGACAGAGCGCGCTTAAGGTCGGCCACGCGGCCCCTCTGCTGCTCGACCCCGGCCCAGTCGTCCTGGCGGGCGTTCAGGAGATCGTCCGCGAGGGCGGCGGAGCCTTTGAGCGACGAGCCCTTGAGCTCGGTCAGCAGTTCGCGGGCCTGCTCCTGGAACTTATCGTAGGCCAGGCGCATGCCGAGGCCGAACTCCGCGTTGTCCTCGAACAGCGAGTTGGACCACGCCGGACCCTGCCCGCCGTCGCGCTTGCAGTAGGGCGTGGTGGGCAGGTTGCCTCCGTAGATGGAGGAACAGCCGGTGGCGTTGGCGACGGACATATGGTCGCCGAACATCTGGGTCATCAGCTTCACGTAAGGCGTTTCGCCGCAGCCGGCGCAGGCGCCTGAGAACTCGAACAGGGGGCGGACCAGCTGGCTGCCCTTGACCGTGCCGCGGTTCACCGAGCCCTTGTCCTTGAGCGACATGAAGAACGCGAAGTTCTCCCTCTCCGGCATGCGCAGGGACAGCTGCTCGTGGAGGTTTATAGCCTTCCGGCCGGTCTCCTTGCCGTCCTGCTTCTCTTTCGCCGGGCAGGCGTGCACGCAGGCTCCGCAGCCGGTGCAGTCCTCGACGGCCACCTGTACGGTGAACTTGAGGCCTTTAAGGTCTCCCTTGCCGTCGGTGGATTTGAACGTCGCGGGGGCCTTGGCCAGGTCGGCGCCGTCGTAGGCCTTGATGCGGATGGCCGCGTGCGGGCAGACCAGCGAGCAGAAGCCGCACTGGATGCAGAGCTTGTCGTTCCAGACCGGGGATTCCAGGGCGATGTTCCGCTTCTCGTACTGCGAGGTGGCGGTCGGGAAAGTGCCGTCCACCGGCATCGCCGAGACGGGCAGCGCGTCGCCGCGGAAGGCCATCATCTCGCAGAGAGTGTTGCGGACGAATTCGGGGAACCCGTCCACCACGCAGGCCCTGTTGATCTTCGAGGTCGCCTTGGCCGGATACTTCACCTCTTCTATAGCCGCCAGGGTCTTGTCGACCGCGTCGAAGTTCTTCCGGACCACTTCCTCGCCCTTGGAGGCGTAGGTCTTCTTGATCGCTTTCTTGATCGCTGCTATCGCCTCGTCCTTGGGGAGGACGCCTGAAATGCCGAAGAAGGCGGTCTGCATGATGACGTTGATGCGCGCGCCCATGCCGGTGTTCTTGGCGATCTCGGAAGCGTTTATGACGTAGACCCGGAGCTTCTTGGAGATGATGTCCTTCTGGACCTCCGCCGGGATGTGGTCCCAGACGTCGTTGGCGGCGTAAGGGCTGTTGATGAGGAACACGGCCTTGTCTTCGGCTTTGTCCAGCATCTCGTATTTCTCCAGGAAGGAGAACTGGTGGCAGCCTACGAAGTGCGCCTTGTAGACCAGATAGGGGGCCTTTATGTAGTCCTTGCCGAAGCGCACATGCGAGACGGTCATGGAGCCGGCCTTCTTGGAGTCGTAGACGAAATAGCCCTGGGCGTAGTTCGGCGTCTCCTGGCTAATTATCTTTATGGTGTTCTTGTTGGCGCCTATGGTCCCGTCGGAGCCGAGGCCGAAGAAGAGCGCCCTGAAGGCGTCCGCCGGCTCGATGGACCAGTCGGCCTTGTAGTCCAGGCTCAGGTTGGTCACGTCGTCCTTTATGCCGATGGTGAAGCCGTTCTTGGGCGATTTTGACGCGAGGTTATCGAACACGCCTTTCGCCATGGCGGGAGTGAACTCCTTGGAGCCCAGGCCGTAGCGGCCTCCCACTATAAGGGGCATCTTCTTTATCTTGCCGGCCGCGAGAGCGTTGGCCATGGCGGTCACTACGTCCTGGTACAGGGGCTCGCCGATGGCGCCGGGTTCCTTGGTGCGGTCAAGCACCGAGATCTTCTTAGCGGTGGAAGGTATGGCGGCCACCAGGTCCTCCTGAGAGAACGGCCGGTACAGGCGCACTTTCACCACGCCGAACTTGCCCTTGCCGGACTTGTTCAGGTAGTTCACGGTCTCTTCGACCGTATCGGCGCCGGAGGCCATGACCACCACGACCTTGTCGGCGTCCGGGGCGCCCACGTAATCGAACAGGGAATATTTCCGGCCGGTCAGCTTCTCGAACGCGGCCATGGAGTCCTTCACTATGCCGGGGGTCTCGGTATAGTACCTGTTGGCGGCTTCCTTGGCCTGGAAGAACACGTCCGGGTTCTGCGCCGTGCCGCGCAGCTCGGGGCGTTCCGGGTTCAGGCCGCGGGCCTTATGCTCCGCCACCAGCTTGTCGTCCAGCATCGCCTTCATGGTCTCGTGGGTGAGCACGTCCACCATGTTGAGTTCGTGCGAGGTGCGGAAACCGTCGAAGAAGTGCACGAAGGGGACGCGGGCCCTGAGGGTCGCGGCCTGAGAGATAAGAGCGAAGTCCATGACCTCCTGCGGATTGGCCGAAGCGAGCATCGCCCAGCCGGTCTGACGGGCCGCCATGACGTCGGAATGGTCGCCGAAGATGGAGAGCGCGTGGGTGGCCACGGCGCGGGCGGATACGTGGAAGACGGTCGAGGTCAGCTCGCCGGCTATTTTATACATGTTCGGGATCATCAGCAGGAATCCCTGCGAACAGGTGAAGGTGGTGGTCAGGGCGCCGGCGGTAAGGGCGCCGTGCACCGCTCCGGACGCGCCGCCCTCGGACTGCATCTCGATCACCGAGGGGACCGTTCCCCATATGTTCTTTTCTTTTTTCGCCGACTTTACATCGGAGATCTCGCCCATCACGGAAGAGGGCGTTATAGGATAAATGGCTATGACTTCGTTGGTGGCGTGCGCCACGTGGGCTGCGGCGGTGTTCCCGTCCATTGCGACCATGTTTTTCGGCATTTTTTCTGTCTCCTGTTTATGTGGGGGCGTGCTTACTGAAAAGCGCGGACCGTTCTGCTGTCGTTCCCGAGCTGATTGCGCTTATAGAGTACGCTTAATTATAGCATTTTGCGGAAGACATCCAAATCGCGCCCGGTTCCAACCGGCGGCTCATTCTTGTATAATTATCACGGCGGCGGGTCGGCCGCAGATTTTCAGAGGACCGCTATTCCTTATAACTTGGTCCCGGAGGCAGGATGAACATCCCAAGGTCGGCTTTACCGTTACCGCTGGCGGCGTTGCTTCTACTCTCCGGCTGCGCCGGAGGCGGCCGCCCCGCAGCCGCGCGCGCCGGAGGCGCCATCCCCCGTCCGTCCGCGGACCTGCCGCTGATAGTGAAAGGTTTCGACGTTTCGGCCGCGGAGGTCCCTTCGGAAGAGGGAGAGGCGCCGTGGATAGCCGGGGCTAAAAAAAACCAGGCGCGGGATTATATCGCCGCGGCTCTGGTGCGGGAGCTGCGCTCCGGCGGGCTCAACTCCATGCCTTATATCGAGGGCGCGGCCGCGCCGGACAACGCGCTGATCATTGACGGGGCGATATCCGCCGTCTCCGGCGGCAAAGAGAGCGTTTCGATAAAGGCCTCGGCCAGAATATACGCCGCCGGTTCCCCCGCTAACGTAATCTCGGAGTTCGGGACCAGGGCTTCGGCCGGCGGCCCTGAAAAGTGGGACGTTCTGGCCTCTAAAGCGGCCGACCTGCTGGCGCGGGACGTGGCGGCGCGAATGTTTACGGAGACTTTCTCCGGGCCGTCCCGGTAAGCTCCCCCCCGAGCACATAGCGCCTTTCGGCCCACAGTTTCTCCATCTGTTCCTTTATACCGCGCCGCGGCCTGGAAAGTTCGCGGGCCGACGCTTTCAGCAGTCTCACCAGGCCCTTGAAATCGGATATCGAGACGTACTCCCGGCCCACCGAGGCCTTCCTCTTCCCGGCCGCCACCCCGTCTATGTCCCGCATATTGTGGTAATTGCCAAGCGGCAGGCAGAGGCAGGCGGCGGTTATGCCGTAGCCGGAGAAAGCGGTGGCTTCGCAGGCTCCGCCCGGCATCAGTTTCCTCTGGAAACCGAAGGAGGGCTCGTCCTTCCTGATCCCGGCCGCGATATCGGCCAGGGCGTTGGTCAATTCCGGCGGGAACACGCTCAGGCGGTCCCCCACGCGGACTATAGGCCCGGCGCCTATCGGCGAATCGTGCGGGAAACTGCGCGAACATTCCAGGCATATCAGACGAGAGCCCTTCGGTAGCGCGCCGCCCCTGGCCGCTCCTATGGCGCCGACGAAGCCGACCTCCTCGGCGCGGGTAAAGAGGAGCGCGACGTGCGCCAGCCGGCGGTCCCGCGATATCTCGTCGAAGGCCGCCAGCGCGGCGGCCACTCCGCCGAGATCGTCGCAGGCGTGCGAGCGCAGCAGGCCTCCCGAGACCTCCGGGGGCGGGAACTTCCACCGGCCTATACAGCCGGGGCCGACCCCTTCCGTCCGCCTGAGGAGCCTGACGGCGACGGTCTTGAAAGGCTTAGTATCCGGGCGCAGAGATGTTATGCGCGCGGGGAACGAACGGCGCATGGCGCGGTCGAAGATCTCTATCCGCGCGCCCTTGAAGTACGGGTCCTGCACCCCGCCGCGGAACTCGAGGCGCGCCATCCCGGACTTAGAGGCCGACAGGACCACGAAAGCCGGGTGGTCCAGGTGCGCGGTGATGAACAGCGGGGGTTCGGGCGCCGCTCCCGGGAAATCCCGGCGGGCGATCTTGATGTTCCCGTGGCGGTCGCGGGACAGGACCAGCCTCTTGCCGCGCGCGCCGGCCCAGCGCTCCACGAAAGCGATGACCGCGTCCTCCCGGCCCGCCGCCGTAGGAAGGGAGGTGATCTCCAGGAGCAGCTTTTCCGGCTCTACGGTCCCGGCGGCGCCCAGGCCTTTCTTTCCATCCGTCTTTTGCGCGTTCTTCATTTCGCCCACTCCCGCGCCAGGTTCACCAGGACGGATACCGCCTTCTGCATTCCGTCCAGGGAGACCCATTCGTAGCGCCCGTGATAATTGTATCCACCGGTGAAAACGTTCGGCGTAGGGAGGCCCATGTAGGACAACCTGGCGCCGTCGGTCCCCCCCCGCACCGGCTTGAGGCGCGGGGTAAGCCCGGCTTTTTTAACGGCCGCGATCAGATTGTCCATCACTTCCGGGCGCCTGGCCAGGACCGGTCCCATGTTGCGGTACTGTTCCCTGAATTCCAGCCTGATATCGGCGAGCGGATACTTTACGCGCTTTTCCGCTACGATGGAGGACAGATGCCGTTCCATCCCTTTCAGCCTGCCGAGGTCGTGTTCCCGCGCTATGCCGGTTATCTCGGCCTCTTCCACGGAACCTTTCAGGTCGGTGAACATGACGAACCCTTCGCGCTTCTCGGTGGTTTCCGGAAGGCGGTTCTCCGGCCAGGAAGAGACTATGTCCGCGACTATCCGCACGGCGTTGGCCATGGCGCCTTTGGCCGTGCCGGGATGGACGCTTTTCCCGCGGACGCGTATGGAGACTCCGTCGGCGTTGAAGGTCTCGTCCTCTATGCTCCCGGCGGTATCCCCGTCAACGGTGTAGGCCGCTTTAGCGCCGAACTTCCTCACGTCGAAGCGTTCCACCCCGCGCCCGACCTCTTCGTCCGGTGTGAACGCGATCTTTATCTTTCCATGCCGTATTTCCGGATGCCTGACAAGGTGCTCCGCCGCGGTGACGATTATGGCCAGCCCGGCCTTGTCGTCCGCGCCGAGCAGGGTGTCGCCCGAAGCGGTGATTATATCCTCGCCCCTGCACGCCGACAGCTCCGGGCAGTTCTTCGGGGTGAGCTCCACTCCCAGCTTTTTGTTTATTACTATTTTCCCGCCGCGGTAGTTCCGGTGCAGTCTGGGCCTGACGCCTTTTCCGCAGGCCTCAGGAGAGGTGTCCATATGCGCCAGGAAACCTATCACCGGGACCCGGCCCTTGACCGTGGCCGGTATCTCGCCGGTCACGTAGCCGTGCCGGTCCATGGCGGCCTTCCTGACCCCGGCCGCCCGGAGCTCGCGCACCAGGATGGCGCCCAGCTTCAGCTGCTTCGCGGAGGACGGAAAGGTCCGTGAATCCGGATCGCTCTGGGTATCCACCGAAACGTATCGCGCGAACCTCCGGTAAAGAGCCTGTTTATGGTCCATATTCCCTCCCGGGCGCCGGTTCTTTGACCGCGCGGCCCGAAAAATCTACAATTGATTATATTCTAAAACCGTCCGTTATTCAAAAGGAGGGTCCTGCTCATGGGCTTGAACCTGATACCCAAGGAAGTGAAATTCTTCGATTACCTGAACCTTCAGGCCGAGAACGTGGTGAAAGCGGCGGGGTACTTCAAGACCCTGACCAGGAACCACGAACTGGACGGGGAAGCCGCGAAAAAGATGCACTCCATCGAGCACGAAGGCGACACCCTCGCGCATGAAATAGTGGACCTGCTGAACAGGACTTTCATAACCCCTATAGACAGAGAGGACATCTATACCCTCTCCAACACCCTGGACGACGTGCTGGACCTCATCAACGCCATGGCGAACAGGATAAGGCTCTACAAGCTGGACCCTTCCGATCCGTTCTTCGTCCAGTTCATAGACACTATAGAACAGTCGGCCGCGGCCCTGTCCAACGCGGTCAAACATATGCCCGACACGAAGCGTCAGCGCCGCGTGCTGGACCACTGTATCGAGATAAACCGCCTGGAGAACGTGGGGGATACGCTTCGCGAGAACGCCATCAGCACTCTTTTCGACACCGAGAAGGACCCCATCAAGGTCATAAAGTGGAAAGAGATATACGAGGTGGCCGAGGCCACTCTTGACACCTGCGAACATGTGGCCAAGGTGATCGAGTCCATCCTGGTCAAGAACGGCTGAACCTTCCGCCGGTACCGGTAAAAATAGATATCCCGCGGCGAGAACGCCGCGGGATATCTATTTTCAGGTGCGGGACCTCTTTCAGTAGGATCTGGAATAAACTATTTCGCGGTAATCCCAGCGGTAAGCGCAGGTGTCCGGGGTCGTCCCATAGAAGGACCTCACTTCAGGATCGGAAACTATCTCCCCCCGTTCATCCAGGAGGAAGCTCAGCTCCATGTACGCCGATTCGGCCGGGCCGCAGACCATGATGAGCGGGGTGCGGTCGTATATGACCGCCGAGGCCCTGAAGAGTCCGTCGTGAGCGGGGCCCATTCTTAGATCGTAGATCCCGCTGAGACCGTCGGCGGAGAGTATCAGCGCCCGCGAGGAATGTATCCCGGAGGCGATCTTCATGGAGCGGACGCAGAAAGCCGGGGGCATGCCCATCCGGTCGGCGCCCGGCTCCTTCGTCCTCTGCC
>JAKLEK010000056.1 GCA_022703115.1 Elusimicrobiota bacterium | reverse complement strand
CCCGGAGGACTGGACGGTGCGGGGCCGGCAGATAAGACGCTGGGCGCGCGGTCACTCGCAGGTAATGTTCAAGTACATGCTCCCTTTGCTCAGGGCCAGCAAGCTTTCCTGGAAGGAAAAGCTGGACGGGGCGCTTCTCCTGTTCATCTACGCCATGCCGCCGCTCTTCCTTGGATCGGTGGCGTCCCTTACCGCCCTCTTTTTCATCGGGGAACCGGCCTACGCGGTCGCCCTGCCTTTTTTCTTCGCCACGGTGGCATTCAACTCGTTCGGCAATTTTTCCACTTTCTTCCAGATCGGGACGGCCGTATTCCTGGACGGCTCCACCTACCGGGTCAGGCTGCTGCCGTTCATCATACTGGACGTGTTCTTCAACGCGGTCTACATAAGCGACGGCTTCCTGGACGCCCTCCTGGACCAGCTGGCCGGAAGGAAAACTGAGTGGCAGAAGACGCTGCGGTACAGGCGGACGCCGTGAGCGGCCCGGAGACGGCATGAGCGAAACGGCACTGGTATGCGCGCTGGGAGGCATCTTCGCGATGCTGTTCCTTCTGCCCTTTCTGCCGGGGCTGGCCGAGCTGCTGCGCCCGAGGGACGACAAGCCTCTGGCCATCAGCTGGGACCTGGTGAAGGACCCGCTCTATTTCTACCACGCTTTCCGCCGCAAGATATACGGCAGACTTGGTTCCGCCGGGCGCTGGCCGGTGCGCGGCACTCTCTCGATCTTCGACGACGAGACCGTAGAGCTGCATCCTTACTTCGCGGCCTGGGCGGACCGCACTCATGAGAACCTTATCTTCTCATACGGAAAGCTGCGGGCCGGGAAAAACTCGGTCTTCCTGAAAGAAGCTTACGCCGCCGGGGACGCCTCGGTAGGCGAGGGATCCACGCTGCGCGCGCTCGCCGCCGACGGGAGCATCCGGCTCGGCGGGGGCAGCAGGGTCAGACGCTGGATCGGCTCCGGGGGGAACATATCCGCCGGCCCGGGCTGCGACCTGGGCGTCAGCGCCGCCTGCTGCGGAAAAATAACTCTCGGAGAAGGATGCCGCTTCAGGACGCTTTACGCCGCCGAGATAAGGACCGTCCCGCCCCCGGGCTTCCCTCCCGGGAGGATGATCCAGAAGATAGACCTTGAAAAATACCGGAACATCCTGCACCGCAGGATGCAGGCCATAGAAATGCAGGAGGGCATGGTCATACCGGTGGATATCCTCGCCAGGGGACAGCTCCGCCTGGGAGACGATACGCGCTCTACGAAAAGCATAAAATCCCATTCCAACCTCATCGTCGGCCACGGTTCGGTGATCGAAGGGGGGCTTTTTTCCGAGGGGGATATAATAATCGGGATGAACTGCCGAATAGGCGGGAACGTCTTCTCCCAGGGCGAGGTTATCATATACCCGAACACCACCGTCGGCCGGCCGGGAGCGGTTAAGTCCGTGATCGGCAAGAAGTCCCTGCTGCTTTCCATGAACGTAGCCATCTACGGCCAGGCGCGCACCGAAGGGCGCGGGGGGGTGGTCCTGTGAAGAAGTGGAGGATCTTCTTCCTGCTCGTCTCCGCGGCGGCCCTGGCCGCGGTCTTCTATTCCGATAATTTCCGCGCCCCGGACGTTCCGGTCTACCTGGTGTACGATCCCGGCGAGATGAAGGAGTACGGCCATATCGTAAAAGCCTACGAAAGCGTGCTGGAGGAGGAAGGGGTCCTTTTCGCGAGAGTGAGGGCCTCGCTCCTGCTCACCAGGAACGCTTCGGCCCTGGGCGCCCAGGGCCGGGCCGTGATCTTCCCGGACGGCGCCGCGCAGATACTGCCGGCCGGGCTGGGAACGTGGACGGAGGAATTCACAGGCGCCGGCGGGACTTCGGTCGTGGTGTACGACGCCGGCGTGCGGGGGCGCGGCGGGGCCTTCCTGGAGCGGGGGCTTTTCACCGACCTGATAGGCGTGAACATGGTGACCTACTCCGAACACAAGGCGGACCTATACTGCTACGGCCACTTCCGTTTCAGGGACGGGAAGGCCG
This sequence comes from Elusimicrobiota bacterium, assembly GCA_022703115.1. Classification (GTDB taxonomy): domain Bacteria; phylum Elusimicrobiota; class Elusimicrobia; order Elusimicrobiales; family UBA9959; genus YA12-FULL-51-18. Next base: position 6,805 of record JAKLEK010000056.1, on the reverse strand, counting down.
CGAAATTCCTGCAGATACCGTCCGGCAAACTGGACGAGGAGAATTTCCTCTCCGGCTATACTTACGGCAGGCTTCTGTACCCGATGGCCCGGGCCGAAGCGCTGCCGGGCCTCAGAAGAACGGAGCTGCTGGCCGCCGTATACGCCAAGAACGACGGCAAGGCCTATCCGGGCCTGGTGCTGCGTGGCTCAGGTAAAGGCCGGGTCTTTTACGCCAATATGCCGCTGGGCCGCGACAAGTCCTTCTCCGACGATCTGCCGCTGAGGGCGTTCCTGCGGACCGCGCTCTTCAAAGCGGGACGCATACCCCACCTCGCCAACACCCCGGAGGCCAAGGGCGGCATAGTCGTGAACTGGCACATAGATTCCTCCGCGGAGCACACCGGCATACCGTGGGCCATAAAGAACGGATATTTCAGCCGCAGCCTGAAATATTCCATAGACATAACAGCCGGTGATTTCAGGGACAGGCCGGAGGACGGGCTGGGCTTCGACGCCTGCGGAAAAGGATCGACGCTCGTGAAGGAACTGATGCGCTACGGGACCATAGGCTCGCACGGCGGCTGGGGGCACAACTGGTTCGCGGAGAACATCGTTTCCGGCAAATTCGGCAAGGCTGAGATCGAAGCCGAGATAAGACGCAACAACGAGTGTCTCTCGTCCATAACCGGCTACGCCGTCCGCGAATACGCGGCTCCGGAAGGAGTTCATACGCCGGAAACAACAGCCGTGCTGGAGCGCCTGGGGGTCAAGGGCTACTACTATACCGGCGACACCGGCTCCGGACCGAACCGCACCTTCCTGGGTTCGGCGATGGTCTCGGACAAGGTTTTCGCGTTCCCTGTGATGCCCTTCGGGAAGGAAGCCTCGCTTTACGAGATGAAACGGGCCGGAAAGAGCCTGGAGGAGGTATCGGCCTGGCTGCGCTCAGTGGCGGAGTTCGCCGAACGCAACAGGACGGTGCGCCTCATCTACTCCCATATCTACGATATCGAGAACAACTACCCGCAGGCGGTCATGGACCTGGAGGCTCTCCTTGAGCGCAAACAGGCGGAGGGGAGGATAAAAGTGGATACCATGGAGTATTTCGCCTCTTTCATTGAACGCCTGCTGAAAACTTCATATACTTTCAGCTTCGAAGAGTCGGGTCTGGGTTTTTCCGCCTCGAACCCCGGTCATCTCGGAGAGATCGCCGTGGCCCTGCCCGCCGAAAAATACAGGGAACCTGAAGGGCGGAATGTATCCAGAGATTCGGACGGTTACTTCTATGTCGCGCTCAAGAACACCCGGGAAGACTCTTTTTTCGCTCCGAAGCGCTGACCTGCTTGCCCTGGCGCTGACATTGCCGGTCTGCCCGGTCTTCGCCGAACGCCCGGCCGCCGAACGGATACTGCCCGTAAAAACCTCGCGCGGGCTGCGTCTTGAAACTTCCTTCTCAAGGGAGAACCTCGTTCCGGCCCGAGTCTACGGCTCATGGAACGCGGCCAATTTCTGGTTCTATTTCCCGGCGCCGGGAAAGGGCACGGCCTTCGCCCAGGCGTCGATGTTCACACGCAAGGAAGGGAAGGGAGTACTGACGGCCGTCGGGGCCTACAAGGACTGGGGGACCGCGTTCTACACCTACACCTCGCTGGCGGCCGGGTCCAACGCCGGGTTCCTGCCGAAGTTCAGGGCCGACAACGATCTGAATTTCAAGGTCCTGCGGGACAAGTCCCTGGTGCTGACCGGGGGAGCTAGCTATATAGCCTATCACGACGTACACCGGGACCTTCTGCTTTCGGCCGGCGCCACTCTTTACAGGAACCCTCTCATAATCTCTTACAGGGCGTTCCATAACAAGAGCGATCCGGGCGCGGTTGGCTCCTGGACGCATGTCGAAAGCGCGGGTTACGGGTACGAGGGCCGGCATTGGACTTTCTTCACCTGGTCCACCGGCAAGCAGGCCTATTTGGCCACGGCTCTGAACGATCCGCAGGAGGTCCGGCAGAACGCCGCCGGCTGGACCCTGACGCACAGGCGCTGGCTCACTAAAGGCTTCGGCCTGACGGGCGAGGCTTCCAGATCGGAGATAAAGGACGGCTACACCAGGAACGGGTTCGCGCTGGGCTGCTTCCAGATCTTCTAGCGGGAGAACACATGGCCTCGTATAAGAGCGGAAAACGCAGGATACTGGTGGTCATGGGCACAAGGCCGGAAGTGATCAAACTGGCCCCGGTCATAATGGCCCTGAAAAGGCGCCGCGGAGAGATCGAGACCGTGGTCTGCACCACCGGCCAGCACCGGCAGATCCTAGACCAGATGCTTGGAGTATTCGACATAAAGCCGGATTTCGATCTCAACCTGATGAAACCGGACCAGACGCTGCCCGGACTGCTGCAGTCAGCGCTGCGCGAGCTAAACAAAGTGACGGACGAGGTGAGGCCCGACATGACGGTAGTGCAGGGGGACACGCTTACAGCCACGGCGGCGGCGCTGTCCTCCTATTACGCCCGGGTGCCGGTAGCGCACGTGGAAGCCGGGCTCAGGTCGCACGACAGGAACAATCCGTTCCCGGAAGAGGCCAACCGGCTCATAGTCGACCAGATCAGCGACCTGATGTTCGTGCCGACCAAGACCTCCTGCCGCAATCTGGAGCGCGAGGGCTTCCCGCGCTCCAGGATATTCATCACCGGAAACACCGTGATAGACGCGCTACGCCAGTCCCTGCGCAGGACGGGCGGCGCCATGTCGTGCTGCCGCTCTTCCAGGGGAAGAAAACTCGTACTGGTAACCCTGCATCGAAGAGAAAGCTTCGGCCGGACCTTCAAGGGAATACTGCGGGCGCTGCGCCGGACCGTGGAGGAGAACCGGGACATTTTCATAGTTTACCCGGTGCACCCGAACCCGAACGTCAGCATCCCGGCCCGGGAAATGCTGAAACATCCGAGGATCAGACTGATAGACCCGCTGCCCTATCTCCAGTTCCTGGAACTGATGGCCAATAGCGACCTGGTGGTCACGGATTCAGGCGGAGTTCAGGAGGAAGCGCCGGCGCTCAACAAGACGGTTCTGGTATTGCGGGAGAAGACGGAGAGGAGCGAGGCGGTGGCCGCCGGCTGCGCCAGGCTGATAGGCACTAACCACTCGGATATAGTCAGGGAACTGAAACTGAGCATGTCCGGACTGTGCGAGACGAAGCGGAAATGCGCCAACATCTACGGGGACGGGAAAGCGTCGGAACGCATCTCGTCCATTATTCTGAACCACTTCTATCCGGAAAAACACCGGCTACCCGCCGAATTCATAAGGGACATAACCCTCAAGGACATAGAGGAGCGCGACGCTTAAAGGCCGCCGGGCCGCCATAGGCCCGGAAGGTCAACCGAGCTTCTTGGAAGCAGACGCGGCTCGGCTGCGGGCCCAGTCGCGTATGGTGCGGACCTGCTCGGCCATGGTCGTGGAGAGCGGCACCATGCTGCTTATCTGGGCCTGTATGTCCTCCACGCTGATCGGGCGCTGCTTCTCGTACGCTTCCACTGTGGCCGCGACTATGGCCTGTTCGATCTCGGCGCCGCTGAAACCGTGGGTATCCGAAAGCAGGCGGTTTATGTCTATCAGCTCCGGCGGGACGCCGTTACGCTTAAGGTGTATGCTGAAGATCTGGTAGCGCTCCTCCGGGTCGGGCAGATCGCAGAAGAAGACCTCGTCGAAACGGCCTTTACGTATCATTTCCGCGGGCAGCATTTCGATGCGGTTGGCCGTGGCGGCCACGAAGACGAGAGGCGGTTTTTCCTGCATCCAGGTAAGGAATTCCGAATAGATCATGGACTGGCGGGTGCCGCCCTCCTTGGGCGCGCTGAAGCTGCTTTCCATCTCGTCTATCCACAGGACGGCGGGAGCTATGGCCTCCACCGTGGTCAGCGCCCTGTGGAAGGCGCTCTCAGGACTGCCGTAGGCCCCTGAAAAGACCATCGTCATGTTGAGCCGGAACAGCGGAACGCTCCAGAGACCGGCTATGGACTTGGCCAGAAGGCTCTTGCCGCAGCCGCTGACCCCCATTATAAGGACGCCTTTCGGGATGGACATGCCGGACGAGACCGCCGCCTGGTTGAACAGTGGCCGGCGCTTTTCGGCCCAGATCTTAACGCTTTCCAGCCCGCCCACCACGCTGGTGTCGTTCTGCAGCGGCACATAGTCCAGGAAACCCAGCTGCTTGGCGATCGCGCCCTTGTCGGCGAAGATCTCCGCAAGTATGTCGTCGCCCTGTTTTCCGGAATTGAAGACCCGGTTCATGATATGGTCGACGTCGATAAGGTTGACACCGCGCAGCGCCAGCACCACTTTCGGCCTCAGTTCCGGGGACAGGGACACACCCTCGAACTGCGACTCTATTTCACGCAGTTTGACGTCGATCTCCTCGTCCGAAGGAGAGCCCATCTCCACGAGGCGCATTTCCTTCTGAAGCGCCTCGGAAGGAGGGGGAAGCGGAGACACCAGGACGACGGCGGCGTTATAAGCGCGGAGCAGGTTGAAATAGGCCTCGCGCAGGCTCCGTACGACCTTCGGATCGTTCATGAAGTCGGTCATGTCCTTCATCACGTAGAAACCGGGTTTGGGGGAGGCTATGATGCGCTGCAGGGCGGCCAGAGGGTCCCGGGTATCGGCGTCCTTTTCCGACGGTTCCATGCCCCGCACGCAGCTCCATGTGGTCACCGTGCCGCCCTCGAAGCAGTGGGGCGCCAGGGCCTTGAGAGTCTCCACCACCCTGGTCTCCTCGGAGGTATGCAGATAGATGAGGGGGCTGCGGCCCTGAATGGATTTATTATCTCCTCTTCGAACTTGGACATGACGGTTCTCCGATGATGAAAATTATTTAAGTTCCCCCGCGCGCGACGGCCCGGCCGCGGACGGCGATATACCTACTATATCATTAATCGCTGGGGTTTTGCTCGCGCCCGGATGAGGCGCGGCGGCGCTCGGCCGTCTCCGGGTCAGGTGATGGAGGAAGTAGATTCACGCCAGTTGCGGCCCTGACGGCGCCCTGAGCCTGGCTGCCACAGGAAACAGCAGCGCCTTCCGCGGCCTCCGGTTTCCGCCGCGCCGTCGCGGCCGGAAGGAAGACGTACGATTATGCGTTCGCCGTTGCGCCTGTTCTTATTGCTTTTCTCACAGCTCGTCATAGTAAGCCCTCGCCCCAACCCCTTATGGGACCGCCCGGGATACGAAAACGCGACCGATCCGGGATACTTCATATTTTAGCGGAATCGAAGAACGGGGGCACAGGGCCGGAAGGGGAAATACCCAGAGGTATTTAGGCCCATCCCCGGCTGGGCATTCCGGCGCGCAACTTCCCAGGAAAAGCTCCGTTAGCATGGGTAAAAGCAGGTATATCCGCTTTATTCGCAGCGGGTCATGCCCGGATGCAGACTCGCTCAAGGCGGGATTTGCCGCCCAAAGGGCGGCCGCCGTCTGCACTGGCGGCTTATCCGGCGCCTGCGGAACTCGCGCAAAAGGCGAAGCTTTTGCGCTCAAACATCCTCGGCGCCCCTGAGGGGTGCCCGAATAAGCCTGGTTCAGACAGCTAAATCCCGCAAGTCGCTCCCCTGCATCCGGGCATGGCCCGCTCAGGCTCGGTTATTCAGGTTATTCTTAAGTGGGGCAGGGGACGGCCGGAAGATGAGGAACTTACTTTGCGGGACCTTCCGGATAAAATATATCATATCCCAGTGCCGTCCGCCCCCGCGAGCCGCGGCGCAGGAACTTAGCATGGAAATACTGATAACCAACGACGACGGAATATACGCCGAAGGCATTCTCGCTCTTTCCGACTCGCTGCGCAAAGTCGCCGGCGTGACGGTGGTGGCTCCCGATATCCAGCGCAGCGCGGTGGGACACGCCATCACGCTGGCGGACCCGCTGCGCGTTACGAAAGCGAACAGGTCCGGCAAGTTCTTCGGCTACGCCACCAGCGGCACCCCGGCTGACTGCGTAAAGCTGGCCATACGGTCCATAATGAAGAAGAAGCCGGACCTGGTCTTCTCAGGCATCAATCTCGGCGGAAACACGGGATACAATATCCTCTATTCCGGGACCGTATCCGGCGCCACCGAAGGCGCGCTGCTCGGAATCCCGTCCATAGCTATCTCTCTCGACACTTTCACCCGCCCGGATTTCCGCTTCGCGGCGTCTTTCGCTCGGAAGCTGGCCGAGGCGGCTTACGGCCGCCTCCCGAAAGGAACGCTCCTGAACGTGAACGTGCCGGCCGTCCCGGTGCGCAGGATAAAAGGCGTCAGCTTGACCAGCCAGAGCCGTTCGCTGTTCAAGGACCGTTTCGACGAACGCACCGATCCGCACGGTCAGACCTACTACTGGCTGACCGGCTCCCAGGACCTCAGCGCGCCCGCCGAAGACAGCGATATAGCGGCCCTGCGCGCCGGCAGGGTATCGATAACGCCCCTGCATTTCGACCTTACCGACCGGGACTTGATGAGAAAGCTTTCGTCCTGGGACCTCGGCCGGCTGGAGAGGAAATGAAGCGCAGCGCTTTCGCCGCGGTCTTTCTGCCCGCCCTGCTGCTGTGCATCCCATCGACCCGGGCAGCGGAACCCGGCGGAGAGGCGACCGAGCTAGTTAGCACCGGCACGCTCGCCGCCGTTCCGGTTTCCACCGGAACGGAGCGGCAGACCGCGCCGGCCCTTGCCACGGAGCAGGCCGCGATCATAATCGGCGCGATGAAACGCCTCTCCGCGCTGTCGGCCAAAGGGTCGCTCCTCGGAGAGAAGGAACTGGGCGAGGCGCTTTCAGGAACGGCGGCGCTGGATGGGCGC
>JAKLEK010000055.1 GCA_022703115.1 Elusimicrobiota bacterium | reverse complement strand
CTGCATGCGCTGGTCCCTGATATATCTTATGGTCCTTTCTGCGCTTCCAGGCCCGGCCGGGGCTGCCTTGCCTGCCTGGCCTGGAACGGCGTTGAATACGGCCTTATTAGAGGGTTCCGAGGCGGATATTCCGCCTCCCGCCGCGCCCTGTGAGGGGCGTGTCTCAGCTTTTGAGATAGTCATAGACCATTCCCAGGCCCCGGACCTGGAGGCATGGGCCGTTTCCAGGCTGCGTCCGGAGCTGGAAAAATGGTATCCGATGATGATCGCCGCGCTTCCCTCCGAAGGTTTCGTTCCGCCTGACAAGGTTCACGTCGCCATCGCCGAAGGAGAGGGAATAGCGTACACAGCCGGAACGAGAATAACCGTCATGGCCGCCTGGATAAGGTCGCAGATGTCCAACCCGAAAAGCGAAGCCGTCGGCTCCGTTATCCATGAACTGGCTCATGTGGTCCAGCAGTACGGCGCGGTTCAGGGCGGCTCGCCGGCGCCGGGCTGGCTTGTAGAGGGCATAGCGGACCATATCCGCTGGTGGCGGTTCGAACCGCCGGAGAACCGCCGTCCGGTAAGCCCGTCGCATCCCGACGGGACCCCCGCGTCGTATAAGGACGGTTATCAGACGACGGCCGCTTTTCTGGAATATCTTTCTGAAAACTACGATGCCTCGCTGGTGGCGGAGCTGAACGCCGCCGGCCGCGCCCACGCCTACTCTCCGCTTCTATGGGAAAAACACACCGGCCGGAAGCTGGATGCGCTCTGGGGTGAGTTCGCGGCGACCCTCGGCCGGTGACGGTCAGGCCGTCCGCGCCGAGGCGTCAGTTCTTGATGTGCCGGACCGACAGCGTCTTTCCGTCCTTCCCCACCGCCCGCACCCTGAATTCTCCGGCCGGAAGCGCCAGAGCGGTCTTGTCGTTCCATTGGACTACGATCTGGTCGGCGGGAACGGCGGAAAAGGGTTCGCCTTTATAAAAAGCCTGGATAAGGCAGGGGAAGGAGCCTCCGCATATGTCCTCAGGTACCGGTAATGTCTTCCTGCCGGTCCCTTCCAGCAGCCAGTCCGGGCGTCCCCGCCGATATGCCGCTCTTGGGTGCACCACCTGGATGTCGTAGGCGTTCCTTCGCCAGGGAGCGGTCCATAGCCTGCCGTCCTGTCCCCGCAGAACGCTGGGGCCGGATATGACCGTTGTGTTCAGGATAGCGTCATAGAGAGGGTCCTCGTATTCGCGTGAGGAATGCGCCATGAGGTCCACCTGGTCTATGGTCAGGGGATCAACCCCGGAAACAGCCCTGAAAGCGCGCGCCATCGGGGTCCATGCCGGACTTCCTTTCTCGTCTATCTGGCCGTAGCCGGCCAGGACCATCACCCCGGCTTCCGGGTCGTCCCCTAGCGTCCGGGAAAAAATGTTCCGGGCCCGGGTGCTGTCGCGCAGGTTAAGGCAATATGCCCGGTCCTCCGGCGGAGGCAGGCACGGCTTATCCGGCGCCTCGTATGGAACGACTTTGAATCCCAGCCGCAGCGCCGTACGTATGAGGTCCCCGTAGACGGGCTCGTCGGTATAATAGCCGGTCCGTGAGATCAGCGGATAGCCGCGGGAGGACAGTTCCTTGTCGCTCTCGTTCAGGCTCCCGACCGCAAGGTACCTGAACCCGGCCTTTCTCAGTTCTTTCATCAGCAGCGTCGCGAACATCCTGTGCTGAGGAACGTGGTAGGCCTCGTTGAGGAAGACCGCCTTGCGTCCCCGGGCCGCGGCGGCGATGACGCTCAGCGCCGGTTCCGCCCTTATCCAGTCCGTGTCGTTTTCCTGGTAGGCCGCCCCAGGCGGTTTAGTCCTGTCGAAAGACTCCAGAGCCTGCCAGTACATGCCCGTGCGGGAGTAAAGTATGCCTAACCGTTCAAGGTACTCGTTCTTCTCGCCTGAGGCGAGATATGTTTCCTCCATGTCCTTCAGACGGATGAGCGCCGGGAGCGGGACGCCCTTTTCCAGGTCCGCCGCGCCGATAGCCCTCGCCGGGGGCGGCCCGTCCGCCGCGAAACAAGACGCCGTAACAGCTATGAGGGTCGAGAGTACGGCGAGCAGGGACAGCGGGAACGGCCCGCGCTTTAAGATGTCTGCCGACAGAATGCCAGCCATAGGTCCTCCCTGGACCAACGGACGCTATACGTGAACCGAGGTTGTATTACCAATGATACAACAAACCCGGCCGACTGTCTAACAGCCTGACAAGCCTCTGGAAAGAGCTTCGTGCTTTAGGCCGTTTTTGATCCGCGCCGCGAGCGACATACAGGTCCGGCGCCGCCGCAGCTTTGGATATATGGCTTAAAATATGTATTATGTCCCTTCTTTTGACGGCTTTAACCGGATGCATCGCGGGCGGGGGGCTGCGGGAACGGGATGCCTGAGTTGACAAAACGGCTGACGGAAGGCGTGGAGGGCAAATGGAAAGCCTATCTGCGCTTTTTTATCGCCAAACTCAGGGTGTTCTCGCTTGTGACATCCGTGGCCATATGCCTTTATTTCGTCGCCAGGGTGATAATACTCTCCTTTTCGGACTATACCCCTGTTGAAAAGTTCTTCGGTCTCCTCCTCCTCGCCGGAGAGACGTTCATGCTGGCGCACGCGCTCGGCTATATGGTCAACGTGTTCAATCTGCGCGGAGCCGAACGCGCCGCCCCGCGTATCGTTCCGGAGAAAGGCGCGGAGCCTTGGGTGGCGGTCATAGTCGCGGCGCGGCACGAACCCAGGGATATACTGGAAAGCACTCTGATAACTTTCAGGAACCTGAATTATCCCCATAAGAACATCTATCTGCTGGACGATTCCAGCGACCGGCGATTTCAGGAAGAGGCCGACGAACTGGGGCGCCTTCACGGGGTTACGGTTTTCCGGCGTGACGCGCGTCACGGAGCCAAGGCCGGCATCGTGAACGATTTTATAGCCGGAATGGGCGAGAAGTATCTGGCCGTGTTCGACGCGGACCAGAATCCGATGCCGGACTTCCTCGACGAGATCATTCCCTTCCTGGAGGGAGACCCGAAGCTGGCCTTTGTTCAGACCCCTCAGTTCTATTCCAATATAGACGACAGCCCGGTCGCTATGGGGGCCGGCATGCAGCAGGCCATATTCTACGAGAGCATCTGCGAGGGTAAGCAGCAGAACGACGCGATGTTCTGCTGCGGCACGAACGTGGTGTTCAGAAGGCCGGCGCTGGTCTCGGTCGGCGGCTTCGACGAAGGCTCCATAACCGAGGATTTCGCAACCTCGGTCAAACTACATTCCGCCGGCTTCCGTTCCCTGTATTATCCGCACGTAAAGGTCTTCGGCATGGGCCCGGATACCCTGCCGGCCTATTTCAAGCAGCAGGCGCGCTGGTCCGCCGGCACGGTCAGCGTTTTCATGAAAGTTCTGGCCCTCCTGCCCCGCTCCCCCGGCGCGCTGACGCCGATGCAGTGGGTGGAGTATTTCCTTGCCGGCACTTATTATTTCGTAGGCTGGGCCTTCTTTTTCCTCATGATCTCCCCGATAGTCTTCCTGCTTTTCGGCATCCCATCCTTCTTCCTGAGGCCGGAGATATATATAGCTACCTTCGTCCCCTATTTCTCCCTGTCCCTACTAGTGTTCTACGCGACGATGCATGAGCGGTTCTACACTGTAAAGCAGATAGCGACCGGCCTTATACTGGGTTCCCTCTGCTTTCCGGTGCTGATGAAGTCCACCCTCCTCGGGGCCTTCGGCCGCCGGATGGAGTTCGTTATAACGACCAAGGGGGGCAGGGAGCGTTTCGACTGGAAAGGCCTATGGCCTTACGGGGTCATGCTCGGCCTTAACGTCGCGGCTATCGCGGTGGGGGCGCTGCGCTTCCGGCACGCTCCGTACCCTGTCGGCGTGAATATGTTCTGGGCCGCCTACCATGCGCTCATCCTTTCGAATATTTTCAGGTTCAACAATCCGGATAGGGAGGCTGCGGCCCGGGGCTGACCCGGCCGCAGGGCGCTATGGGGACGACCAAAAAGGAACTTTTGAAGATGATAAACGACGCGATGCTGCTGGAGGACAGGTCCATACAGATCTACCAGAAGCACCTGAGTGCGGCCGTTTTCTGGTCGGGGCTGACGCAATGGGGCCAGGAGCAGCTCCGGATTGGGCTGAACGTGCTCGCGAAGGAATCGGGCAGACATATGGACCGTCTGACCGCGCTGCGTTCCCGCGTGGAAGCCGGAGGAAAGGATGTTTACTGAAGAGGACTACCGGAAATATTTCCGGGAGATCGAGAAGATAGAGCGTTCGATGGGCCTCAAGTTCCGGGATTACGCCGAAAAAGTCGAGGATCCGGAGATAAAAGATTTCTTTCTCGATATGGCCAGACAGGAAATGGCGCATTCCAAGGTGGCCGAAGCCCTGCAGTCCATACTGAGCGACAAGGGGCTGAGAAGATGAGAGTTACGATTTGCCTGAATGGAGCCACATCGCGGAACCTGATCGCAGCCGCGGTTTTCGCGCTTGCGCCGTCCTTCGGGGCGCCCGCGTTCGCCGCCGGCTTTCCCGGCGCCTTCTGGACGCAGTCCGGCAGAGATATGAGCGGGGTGGACGGCACCTACAGCCAGGGGTTTTTCCGGCAGGGGGCGCTGATAGGGAACCCAGCCGGCCTTCCGCTTCAGGCCTACGCCCGTCTGAACTGGCGCATGCGCAGCATTAACGCCGACTATTTCAACTCATATACTCCATATGCCGGCGCCATGGTCTCTTCCAGGTACTTGGATGCGGGGGTGGAATTCGGTTCGCCGCACTATTCGGGACGGTCGGCTGGCAATAAGGACCACTCTGTCTTCATTAACTGGTTCCGTTACCTGGGGCTTAAATCCTGGTCCAAAACCTCGCTGGTTAAGGCCCTTCCGCTTTCCAGCTGGGGCACGGCCGCCTATGACCTATCAGGTGAGAACGGTTCATCCACCCTGGGATGGGTAAAGCTGGAGGCGGACGTTCTCTGGATGCCTAAGGATTGGATGGCGGGGCCTTTCATTTCCTACGACTGGCGTCTGCGCAGCCACCGCGCCGAATATTTCAATTACAGCGCTCCATCCCTGGGCTTTGTGGTGGACAACCGGGAGGTGCAGTTCGGAATCAAGTATTCCTGGCGGGATTATCCCCTGTTGAAGCATAAGGATAAGGGGCCGGAAATATTCATATCCATATATCATCCGTGGGACCTGAAGCTCTACTGAGGCCTGCTGAATGCCGAAGGAGGGGGGATGCTCCCCGGCTGAACGCATACGTCTTCTGGAAGCGGGGTCCACTTCCCGTCCTTGAGCCTATAATCGCAGGCGGCGCCTTCTTTCATGACCGCGGCGTTTTCGTTTTCCGCCAGGAAGCCGGTGGCCGGTATTTCCGCCGCGATATCCTTTTGCCGGCGCGCGCCCGGTCCGAATGGATCGTTTCGGATGGATTCCGATATAAGCCACGACAGGGCCATAAGACTGGACGGCCTTTCTATCACCTGGGGGCCGCCATTTTCCCGCCTGTATCCGCGCCCTATGAATTTCACAGCCGTAGGCAAAGTCGTTATGGCCGGCAGCGGTATTTCCCTCACATCCTTGGCCTGTATCCTGCTGCCGCTCAGGGCGGCGCCGTGCTCGGGCACGAATATCACCATGGCGCTGCGTCCGGAGCGGTCCACCGCTTCTAAGAAACCGGATATTTCCGCGAGCATGGCCGACAGGCGCAGCCGGTAGGCGGAGGCGTCGTCCGGTCCCCGGTCCTCCCCAGGGACGTGCGTTCCTATATGCAGGTTGTCAGTATTGTAATAAAGCGCGGCTCTGGCGGCCCCCGACGCCTGCCTCGCCGTCCAGAATTTGTCCAGCGCCTCTCCGTCCGGAAAAAGCCGGGTGCCGTCGAACATCAGATATTTGACCGGCAAGCCGTCGGTCCCCAGCGGCGCCGCGGCGCGCCCGTATTTCTGTATGTGTTCGGCGAAGTGCGCGTATTTCCCGTCGTGGCTGAGCATGGTGAAGGGGAGATATCCGGTTCCCCTAAGTTTGTCCATGAGGTAGCATTCCGGGGCGGAATCCGCGTACAGCATGTTGTGCGGCATCTGCCCGCAGGCGGACTTCAGTACCCGCAGCGCGGAAGGGCCGCTGTAGGAGGTGGCGCCTCCGAACGAAGTGAAGACGTAGTCGAAGCCGGACAGGAAGGGCGATATGTCGTAGTCCGAATCTTTCAGGTCCTGCCAGGAAAGAGAACAGATGTGTAGGATCAGGATATCGAAAGGTCTGGCGCCGGGCGCGGGGGCCTTGAATGCCACTTTACGTTCGCTCTCTTCAGCGTAGAACGCGTCGGCGGTACGTCCTCCTGCGGCGGCAGCGCGCAGGCGGGGCTGGATTATCCATGCGGAAGCGAGCATAACGTACGCAGCCAAGGCCAGGGCTATAGGCCTCTTCCGGTGCGCGATATATACCGCGGTCCCTATCACAGAGGCCGCGCCCGGGAACCAGGGATCGAAGGACTGTCTGATGAATTCAGCTATGTAGCGGAAGGTGGGGCGGGTGTAGGGGTCGGCTATGAAACTGACCAGTGTTTTGAAAGGCGGGAGATACGATTCCTGCCATACCAGCGCCGCGGCCGCCATGGCCGCCGCAGCAGCCGTAAGGCGCCGCATCTTCCCGATTATGCTCAGCGCGTGGACCGTTGCGGCCAAGAGAAGGGTCAAAAGGATGTTTATCCTAATATGTCCGGTAAGGGAGAGTATGGATACGCAGGCGAGATACCAGTACCAGAGTCTCATTCCGGCCCCTCTAGAAGCCGGTGCAGATCCGACCTGGCGCAGGTTATCCGTCCCTTTCCGCAGGAGCCGTAGAACGCTTCCCGGGAATCACGGTTCGACAGGGTCCAGTCCCTTTCTTTCCTGAAATCGAACCAGATTATGGCCTTAACGGCCTTGAAGCGCGTATCGACCTCGGAGAGGAGGGCGCGTATCCAACGCGCCTTGCGGGGGCCTTCAGCGGATGCGGTCTCGGTCAAGAAAACCGGTTTCCCGGGGAACGCCCTGACGACGCGCTCATACACGGGCGTCAGAATATCCGCGGGGCTTTTCCATTTATGCCATGGCTCCTCTCCATCCCCCCAGTTATAAGCGTCTATGCCTACGACATCGACATGGTCGTCCCCCGGATAGTAAGTTTCGAACCTGTTGCCGGGGTCGTCGGGAACGTCTTCGGAATTCACGGAGAAAACGAAGAGCGCCCCGCTCCCCGCCTCCCGGAAGATGCCGCGTACATGACGGAAAGCGCGGATGTAAAGTTCAGTCCCTGATCTTATCCCGGACCAGCCGTACCAGTCGCCGTTCGGCTCATGCGCGAACCTGATGAATAATTCCGATCCGCGTGATGCTCTGGCGAAGCGGGCTATGGCGGAGTCGTATTTCCCGTCGGCGATATCGGACAGCAGAGCGTCGTTTTTTATGTCGGAGTCGTATGGCTCCCAGGTTATCATGGGGACGGCGCCGGAATGCTTTATCGAGCGAACGGCGCTGGCCGGATACGAGGTCTTCCAGTTTATGAAAATGTTGCGTATAGCCACTGTTCTCCCGGATATGACTCCGGTGGGCTCGGAAACGCCAAGGACGCATATCGGAAAGGCTTTTTCCATGGGGGAGGCGCGGCGGAACAGGTGGGGGTATTCGCGCGCGGACAGCAGGAGCGATAAAGCGGCTAAAAAAGCCGCCGCTGATGCGTATAGCGCCGTTCGAGAGGATGTCTTCATATCGCGCCGCGGTCCCGAAGAGCGATTATACCGTTTGGCGTGAGCATAAGCAACGTGCCTTTAGGACGGCGCAATAAATAAAGAAGGCGGCCGGTTTTCCAGCCGCCTTCTTATTTAAACCCGCCGCGCTATTACTTCTTGCAGCCGTAGCCGTTCGGGTTGGTGTGGCAGTAAGCCGGGGGTCTGCAACTGGAGTGCATCGGGTGAGCGTTGCAGTATCCGGGGCAGCCGGGCCAGTTGTTGTGATGCTTGTGGCACTGGTTGATCTGGAGAGACTTCTCCTCGTCGGTGCCGTCAATGACCACCGCTTCTTCCGTTTCCACCGATTTCATGCAGCCGTAGCCGTTCGGGTTGGTGTGGCAGTAAGCCGGTTTATGGTTGCAGGACTTGTGGAGCGGCTGCATCTGGCAGAACATCGGGCAGCCAGGGCGCATCTTGTGCTTGCGGCAGTAATGGTCGTCGAGCCAGCCCTTCTCCCCGTCCTCGTTCGCCGCTTCCTCTATCCCCTTTTCCTCTTCGGCGGCGGCCTTCGGGCAGTTGTAGCCGTTAGGGTTCGTGCTGCAGTAGGCAGGAACGTGTCCGCAGGCGGGGTGCAGGGGGTTCAGCTGGCAGAACATCGGGCAGCCGGGATACGAATGGTGATCATTGCAGTATCCGGGGCAGCCGGGGGCGTTCGGGTTGGTGACGCAGTTCGCTTTGGCCAGGTCCTCGTCGAAGGAGACCTCGGCTTCCGCGCTCTTGTTGCCGCCGCAACCCGGGGCTTTCGGGTATTTCACGCAGTGCATCCGGCAGGCGTGCAGCGTCATGTTGTTCCGGCAGTGGAACGGCAGGGCGCAGGCCGGCTTGCTCTGATGCTGGGGCTTGCTGCAGTAGCCGGGGCAGCCGGGCAGGTTATTGTGGTGATCGCTGCAGCGTCCTTTCGCCTCGGCTTCGTCCTCAGGAGTAACCGCCGTTTCAGCCTCGGTTTCGACGGCCTTGTTGCCTCTGCAGGCCGGGTTGAGGGGGTTCAGCTGGCAGAACATCGGACAGCCGGGATAGCTGTGATGGTCTTTGCAGAACAGCGGAGAGCCCGGGGCGTTCGGATTAGAGACGCAGTTGGCCTTGGCCAATCCTTCGTCG
>JAKLEK010000054.1 GCA_022703115.1 Elusimicrobiota bacterium | reverse complement strand
CGATATAGGCCTGCCGCTAAACGCTCTTTTCCCGGCGCTCGGTCCGGGGGCGCTGCTAGTCTGCGCCACCGAAACCAAGACCGAAGAGGACATCCTCAAGCTGGAAGCGGCGGTAAAAGAGAATCTATAGATCAACACGGTAACCTTCTGGAGACGATATGACGATCACGGCCAAACAGAAAAGAGATTGCGCGTCGAAAGTGGAAAAGCCGGAGATGCGGCTAAGCATCGAGAAGTCCAGCCCCGGCAGAAGAGCTATAGCCTTCAAGAACTCCATTAACGCCGAGGCGACGGTGCCGCAGGGACTTGCGAGAAGGACGCCCCCCAGACTGCCGGAACTTTCGGAACTGGACGTGGTGCGCCACTACACCGGCCTTTCCAGGAACGCTTTTTCCGTGGATACGAACTTCTATCCGCTGGGTTCCTGCACGATGAAGTACAATCCCAAGATCAACGAAGAGGCCGCGGCGCTGGAGGGATTCTCCGGCCTGCACCCCCTGGCGCACGATTCAGCGGCGCAGGGCACGCTGGAAATGCTCTACGACCTGGAAAAGCGGCTCTGCGCGCTGTGCGGAATGGACGCTTTCACTCTTCAGCCGGCCGCCGGCGCGCACGGAGAGTTCACCGGGCTCCTGATAGCCAGGGCGTATTTCGACAGGCTGGGAATGAAGGACCGCACCGAGATCATCTGCCCCGATTCCGCGCACGGCACCAACCCCGCGACGGCGGCGATGCTCGGTTTCAGCCCTGTCAACATAAAGTCGGGCGCGGACGGCAGGGTGGACCCCGCGGACCTGAAGGCCCATCTGAGCGGCCGCACGGCCGTGGTGATGCTCACCATACCCAATACCCTCGGGATCTTCGAGTCCAGGATCGAGGAGATAGCGGAGATGGCCCACAAGGCCGGGGCTCTCGTCTACATGGACGGGGCCAACATGAACGCGCTGATCGGCATAGTGCGGCCCGGCGACCTGGGCGTGGACATAATGCATATCAACGCCCACAAGACCTTCTCCACCCCCCACGGCGGCGGCGGGCCGGGAGCGGGCGGCATCGGAGTAAAGAAGGCGCTGGAAGATTTTCTGCCGGTGCCCCGCGTGGTCAAGGAAGGAAAAGCCTACAGGACCGACAACGACAGGCCCTTCTCCATCGGCAAAGTGAAGGCCTTTTTCGGCAATACGGGAGTGCTCGTTCGCGCTTACGCCTACCTGCTGACGCACTCAAGGAAGGAACTGTGCGGCATAGCCGAGAACGCCATCCTGAACGCCAATTACCTGAAAAGCCGGCTGCAGGACGCGTATCCCGCCCGCTCCGGGGAATACTGCATGCATGAATGCGTGCTCACCCCTCCGGCGGAGCTGACCGAAAAAGGTCTTAAGACCCTGGACGTGGCCAAGCGCCTGCTGGACTACGGGTTCCACGCGCCGACCATATATTTCCCGCTCATCGTCCACGAAGCGATAATGATAGAGCCGACGGAAACGGAATCCAGGGAAACGATGGACGCTTTCGCGGACGCCATGCTGAAGATAAACGAGGAAGGCAAGGCGGACCCGCAGCTGCTGAAGGACGCTCCGTTCAACACCCCGGTAAAACGGCTGGACGAAGTGACCGCGGCGAGACAGCCAAATCTGCGATGGTAAGGAAGGCGGGATGCTAGTACGCTGGTAGGCGGGGAGGCTAGTAGGCTAGTAAGCTAGTAGGCTAGTAAGCTAGTAGGCTAGTAAGCTTTATAAGGAAAGTTCCTTATGGCTACAAGCGATCACGCATCAAATGCCTACTAGCAATCATGCATCAAAAGCATACCAGCAATCACAGATCAGCAGCCTACTAGCATACTAGCGATCATTGAACAGAAGCCTACTAGCATACCAGCCTCCATAAGCGATCACGCATCAACAGCCTACTAGCCTACCAGCTATCCTTATGCTTACCGGCCTCATCCTTGAAACCCCGCCGTTCGACGTCTACGAGCAGATGGCCGCGGATGAATGCGTCTGCGATTCGCTGCCGTCCCCTTACACGCTGCGTTTCTACAACTGGAGCGGCCCCGGCGTCACGTTCGGCTACTCCCAGCGGGCGGCGCAGGTAAGGGCCGCTCTCGGCCCCGAAAAGGCGGCCCTGCCTCTGACGCGCCGGCCCACCGGGGGCGGCATAGTCCTTCACGAAAGCGATCTTACCTTCTCCTTCGTCTTCAGCCAGCCGGGGGCCTTTTTCGAGCCGGCCGGGACCTACGACCGGCTGCATCGCGCGATCTCGGCGGCCTACGCGGAAAGGGGCGTAGATTTCGAGCTGCTGAAAGAGAGGACTACGGACTACAGGACGAGCGATCCGGCCATGAGCTGCTTCGCAAAACCGGTAAATCTGGATATTTTGTATAATGGGAAAAAGGTGCTGGGCGGCGCGCTGCGCAAATTCGGCGATTATATGCTGTACCAGGCCTCTTTTCAGACCCCGTCGGCCAGGTCCGACTCCGGTCTGCATAAGAGCGTGGTGACGGCGGCGCTGGGCGCCGAATTCGGCCTGACCTGGCGGACACGCGGCCTCTCCGCGGAGGAGATCGCCAGGGTGAAGGCCCTCGCGGCGTCCAAATACGGCTCCGCCGGATGGAACGAGAGGATATAAGGTTGCACTGCGGACGTCCGCCGGCTATAAGGCGGGCGCCTTGATCCAGGAGGCTTATATGATCGCGTTCGTATTATGCAAGCTGGTCGCCGGACTTGAGCAGAAGGCCGTCCAGCAGATAAAGAGCGTAAGGGGCGTCAAGGACGTCTACATGACTTTCGGCGGATGGGACGCCATACTCATGGCCGAATCCGACACCATCGACAAGCTGAGCGGCCTGATCGTGCGGGAAGTGCGCGGGATACACGGCGTACAGACCACCGAGACGCTGGTGACCACCAATCTGTAACGGGGCGCAAGAGAGAAGGAAAGGACCGAGGTAACAGATGGAAAACGCAGGATTCGCCAGCCCCTCCGGCAAGCTCGTGCTCATAGTGGACGACGACGAGTCGGTGCGCGAACTTATAGACTTCGTAGTGAAAAAGGACGGCTTCAGGACCGAAAAGGCCGTGGACGGGGACGAGGCGCTGAAGAAGGCGCGGGAGCTTTCCCCCGACATAATACTCCTGGACCTGATGCTGCCCAAGCTCGGCGGGTTCGAGATCCTGCGCGAACTCCAGAACGACGAGACCGTCAGCATACCGATAGTCATAATCACCGGGCGTTACACAGAGCGCTCCACCTCGGAAATGATAAAGCAGGAACCGAACGTGAAGGATTTCATCGAAAAGCCCCTGAAACCCCAGGTGCTGCTCGGCGTACTGCACAAGCTGCTGAAGACCCGGCCGCCCCTTCCGCAGAAAAAATTCTGACCCGTCCCTTCGGGACACCACACCAGTGAAGACCAGACATCTCCTCCTGTTCACGCTCGCGGCGGGCTTCTTCCTCGGCGCGGCTTATCTGGACCTCGCGCTGCGGGGCCGCAGCGCTTTCCTCGAAGGCGAGAGGTACATGGCGCTGGCCCTGGGCGGGAAAGCGGCCGACCTGCCGGGAGGGAAAAGGGAAAACCCCGCGAAATACGCATACATCTGGTACAGGACCGCGGCCGAGGATTTCTCCCCCCCTGAAACCCGCTGGACCCGCCTCGCGAGGAAGAAGGCGCCCGAAGCCCTGGCGCTGTGGGGGCCGGACACGAAACTGGAGGCCGGGCGATGGCAAGGACGCTGACGGCCCTGGCGCTCACGCCTTTCACCGCGGCCTCCATCCTCGCCACGGCCGCGCTGCTCTTCACCGCCTTGACCAGATACAACGCCGCCCTGCCGCTCCTGGCCGGCGCCGCTCTGTACTCGCTGCTGCACTTCCACCGCCCAGGGAACAGGTTCTTCTACGTGCTGGCGCACGAACTGAGCCACGCCCTCGCCGCGCTGATGAGCGGGGTCAAGATACGGAAGATCTCGGTCCGCCGGAACGGCGGCTACGTCGCGCTGAACTCCGGCAGCGCGTTCATCTCGCTGGCGCCCTACTTCATACCCTTTTACGCGGTCGCCGCAGGGGCCGCCTACGCCGTGGCGGCTTTCTTCGCCGACATGTCCCCCTTCAGACCGGTCTTCACCGGAATAGCCGGGTTCTTCCTGGCCTTCCACGTGCTTAACACCGGGGACGTGCTCGCGGGACCGCGCCA
This sequence comes from Elusimicrobiota bacterium, assembly GCA_022703115.1. GTDB lineage: Bacteria > Elusimicrobiota > Elusimicrobia > Elusimicrobiales > UBA9959 > YA12-FULL-51-18. Next base: position 4,732 of record JAKLEK010000054.1, on the reverse strand, counting down.
AAGCGACCTTACAAGGGCCGGAGGGGTCTTTTTCTCTTTCGCGGTCGTGCTGCTGCTGAACAGCCTGGCCCTGGCCCTGGCGCTGAAGCTGCTGTTCCCGGAACTGGTCTCGCTTAAGGGCTACGCGGCGAGCGTGTGGAGCAACGCCGGACGCATCGCGGACGGCGCGATCTCGGCGGCCTCATACTGCGCGAATGTTGCTAGAATATATCTACGGAAAGGATGACCACACATAAGCGCGGAAAGCTGCTGAACCGTATCGTGCTGAGGATAATCTTCCTCCCGCTGATCTTCGCCGTCCTGATGCTGGCGGCCGGGTCGGTGATAGTGAAGACGATGTTCGACAGGCAGAACCTGAAGGACATAGCCACCGATCAGCTGCAGTCCTTCTTCAAGCGCCCGGTCCAGATCGATTCGGCCAGGTTCTCGCTTACCGGCGAGATAAGGATAAAGGGCCTCCGAGTGGTGGAACCCGGGCCGCGCGTGGTCAACTTCGTCACCGCGCAGTACATAGTGGCCACGTACCGGCTGGCGCCGCTCCTGAAGCGGCAGATAGTGCTGAAAAGCGTGATCCTGGTCTCGCCCAGGATCGAGCTCTTCAGGGACACGGGCGGGGCATGGAACTTTTCCGACATAATGCAGGCCTACAGGGACCAGCCGGGCCCGTCTAAGAACAGGCTGAACAGCATACGCTCGGCGGAGATACGGGACGGGGAGGTGAACCTGCACCTTCCCGGTTCGGATTACTCCTTCGGGAACGTCAACCTCAATCTGAAGGATTTCCGGCCCGGCGCGGACACACCCTTCGACCTGGCGGTCTTTTTCAGGCGCGACGGCGCGGGCGGCGGGCTGCAGGGAAGGCTGTACTCCGAAGGCGTGCTGAACATGCACGGTTTCGACATGAACGCCGCGGAACTGAAGTCGCTTTCCATGACCCTGTCGGTCATGGACAAGACGTTCACGGCCGAAGGCGAACTGAAGAATTTCAGGAGGCCGGAAATGAGCCTCTCGGTGAACGCCGACGCCCTCACCGACCGCGACATCGAGCCGCTCTACAGGTCCCCTTACGAGTTCTCCCTGCCCGCCTCGCGCTGGACGCTGAAATCCGCCATGCGGGAGGACGGGACCTCGGCCTTCTCGCTGCGCGCGGCGCCGCCGGACGTTAAAGCGGAAGGGACGGTGAAGTTCGACGGCCGCGCCGCCGTTTACGATCTATCCGTTTTCACACCGCCCATATCGCTGTCGGAGCTTAAGAGCGCCGTGCCGGCCATGCCCGTGTCCGACGCCTCCGGGATAGTCCAGGGAAGGATGAACATCAGCAACCGGACCGGCAAGCCGGTCATCTCCAAGCTCATCCTGACCTCGGAGAAGGCCGGCCTGCGCTACAAGAACCTGCGCTTCGACGGGCTGAGCCTCTCTTCGCTTTTCACCAAGAACCTGAAGGACAACTACCTGCACGTAAAGGACGGCAGGCTGACCCTGCCCGGCGCCAAGCTGACCGCGCTGAAGGTACGGACCGAGATCTCCGCGGACCGGGTGGCCGGGGAGTGCTCCGCCCAGTGGGGCTCCAATCCGCTGAAAGGCCGCTTCGTGTTCAACGACCCTTTCACCGACAGAAAGACCGCCTACTTCACCGGCTACTCCCGGCAGCTGGACATAAAGGCCGGACGCAACCTGCTGCTGGAGATCAAGAAGGGACTTGCCGCGGAGAAGCGGCGCCGCCGCTACAACGCCGGCCTGGCCTGGATCAAGGCCGTGAAGAACGCGATCCCGGCCGGTTTCGCCGGTTTCCGCCTGCTCTACAAGACAGACTTCCTGAAACACGAATATTTCGACGCGCGGGACTTCTACCTCTCGGCGGACCTGAAGGAGATAACCGGGCGGCTTGAGAAACTGCGCGGCACCATAGCCATCAGGTCCGGCGGCGGGACCTTCTACAACGTGCAGAAGACCTCGGAACGGGACCGGGTCCATTACATCCTCTCCCTCCCGATACTGACGATGTACCGACTCAACCGGATGGGGGCGCTGAAGCTCGGCTACAAGCTGAACGACGTCGTGTTCAATTCCGCCGGAGGGGAGTACGCGCTGGATTCGGGCGTCATCACGATACGCGGGTTCTACATGGCTGGCAGGGACTTTTCCATATACACCACCGGCACCCTGGACCTCGCTCGCGAGAATATCAAGTTAAAAGTTTATACAATATCGGATAAGTACTATTCCATGGGCAGCCTGCCGGAGACGTTCACCGATGAGAGCGGCAAGCCGGCCCTGGCCTTCACTATCGAAGGCAGGATGAACAAGCCCGACATAAAGATGCTGAATTCCAGGGAAGCCGGACGGATCATACAGGGCGCGATCAAGAAAGGCGTTACGATGGACACCACCAGGCTGGAACAGTTCAAGGAGAAAAAATAATGTCCAAACTAGGCAAATTAGACGTGGTAGGGCTTCTGCAGGAACACGGAGCCATCCTGAACGGCCATTTCCAGCTCCCTTCCGGATTCCATACCCAGACGTATATCCAGACCTCGCTGGTCATGCAGTACCCCAACCTGGCGCAGAAGGTGGCCAAGGAGATGGCCTCCAAGTTCCCCCAGGAGATAAACGTGGTCATCTCCCCCTCGGTGGGATCGATGGTTATAGGCCAGGAAGTGGCCCGCGTTAAGAAGGCGCGCTCCATTTTCACGGAACGGATCAACGGCGTGATGGTCCTGAAGCGGGACTTCAAGATAAGCGAAGGCGAGCGCGCGCTCGTAGTGGACGACGTGCTGAACACCGGCCGCATGTGCTCGGAGGCCATAAACCTGGCCAAGGGCTACGGCGCGAAGGTTATCGGCGTCGTGGCTATAGTGGACCGCTCCACCGGGGACCTGACTATGAACACGCCGGTTCGCGGACTTATTTCCTACCCGCTGCAGCTCTATACCCCGGACAACTGCCCGCTGTGCAGGCAGAAGATGCCGCTGACCGTGCCCGGCTCTACGATACATCACGCGCATCAGGAAGGCTAGCAGGCGCCTGTTCTATGATCGCTGGCAGGCTGGTAGGCTGTTGATCGATGATTGCTTGTAGCCATAAGGAAAGCTCCTTATAAAGCTTACTAGCATACCAGCAATCATATATCAACAGCCTCTTGGCATCCTAGCGATCACGCGTCAAAAGCCTACTAGCGATCATGCATCAGCAGCTTCCCACATGAAAACCAAGTTCATCGCCCTTATCTCCGACTTCGGAACGCACGATCCTTTCGTGGGCGCCATGAAAGGCGTCATACTCGCCCACGCCCCCAATCTGACGCTGATAGATATAACCCACCAGATCCCCCCCCAGGACATACAGACCGCCGCGTTCTACCTGATGGCGGCGATGCCTTTCATGCCGAAGGGGACGCTGTTCATCACCGTGGTCGACCCTACGGTCGGCACCGGCCGGGGAGTGCTGTGGGCGCGGACCAAGAATTACCAGTTCATCACCCCCGACAACGGGATACTGAGCTGGGTAGGAGAACGGGAGGAGATAACCGAAGTCCGCTTCATAAATAACTCGGACCTTTTCCTGCAGCGCATAAGTTCCACTTTCCACGGACGCGATATCATGGCGCCGGTGGCGGCGGCGGTGGCCAAGGGGCTGCCGGAAAAGCGCCTCGGCCCGGTCCTGGACGAATACAGACGGTTCCCGTACCCTAAGCCGGAAAGGGCCGGGAACAGGGTAAGCGGCAGGGTCCTGGCGGTGGACCATTTCGGTAACGCGATGACCAACCTCACGCTGCAGCACGTGAACGCCCGCTCCATCTTCACTATAGCCGACAGGGTGCTTAAAGGGCTGAAGCTTACCTACGCCTCGGTACCGGTCGGAGAGCCTCTCGCCCTTATAGGCTCATTCGGGTTCCTGGAGTTCTCGATACGCAACGGCAGTTTCGCAGGCACTTTCGGCGTCAAACCCGGAAGCGAAGTCGAAGCCATCATCTCGCTGTAATGACCCGCAGCCGCCCGGCGGCGCCGGCCGATAGCCAAAAGGACGGACCAATGCCCGCATCTACTTTGAAAACTCTCAAGCTGAAACCCACCGGGGGCCGGCGCCTCGGCCGGGGACACCCCTGGATATTCTCCAACGAACTGGAGGAGATAGACAAGAGCGCGGTCCCGGGCGAGATCCGCCGGGTGCTCGCGCCCACCGGCGAGCCGGCCGGCACCGGTTTCTTCAACCCGCACAGCCTAATCTCGGTCCGGCTGCTCAGGACAGGCCCCGAGGAGCTGGAAGCCGACCTGGTGCCGGCCAGGATCAGGCGGGCGATGGAGCGCCGCGCGGGGACCGGCGGGGAATGCGGCAGCGGGCGCATGTTCTTCGGCGAGTCGGACGGGATACCCGGCCTGATCGTCGACAAGTATTCTGATATCCTGGTGGCGGAGATAGTTTCGGCCGGGGCCGAGCTGCTGAAGGAAGAGATCACGGCCGCCCTGCGCGACATCTTCAGGCCGCGCGGGATATACTACAGGAACACGCACGAGTTCCGCAAGCTGGAAGGGCTTAAGCCCTACAACGAGACCGCTTTCGGGGAAGTGCCGCCCGCGGCGCAGATAACCGAGAACGGCCTGAAATACGATGTGCCGCTTACCTCAGGGCAGAAGACCGGCTGGTATTTCGACCAGAGCGAGAACCGGGCCTTCCTGCGGCCTTATTTCAAGGGCAGGAAAGTGATGGACCTCTATACTTACCACGGAGCTTT
>JAKLEK010000053.1 GCA_022703115.1 Elusimicrobiota bacterium | reverse complement strand
GTTCCCGGATCCGCCCCGGAGACGTGCTCATCGGCCTCAGGTCCAGCGGCTTCCATTCGAACGGCTATTCGCTGATACGCGCCGCTCTGAAGGGGAAGCGGCTTCAGAAGCACGCCAAAGAGTTGCTGACGCCCACCCGGATCTACGTCAAGGACGTGAACAAGCTGCGCGCCGCCCTTAAGAGAAAAGGCTCCGACGTGCTCGGCCTGGCCCATATAACAGGTTCAGGCATAGCCGGCAATCTCGAGCGGATCCTGCCGCGCGGCGTGGACGCCCTGGTCGACCTGAGTTCGTGGCGCGTGCCGCCTATAATGCGTCTGGTCCAGAAGGCGGGCTCCATACCGGAACGGGAGATGTGGGACGCTTTCAATATGGGTATCGGCATGATAGCGGCGGTCCGCCCGGATTCGGCGCGTACGGCGCTTGGCGCCCTGAGCGGCGCCGTGCGGATCGGCCGCGTGGTCAAGGGAAGCGGCAAGGTCAAAATGGAATAGCTCCGGCGCATCCGCCGGGTTCTTCAGCGCGGTAACGGGTTCCGAACGTCTGCACCGGGAAAACATCATGAAAAGGACCCTGACGTTGGTATTCTGCCTCTGGCTGGTCCAGGCGCCGGCCGCCGGGCTGGAACAGGCCCCTATGTCCTGCGAGAACGACGCCGGCGCCCAGGAGGAGAGCGAAAAAGTCCTGCTGCGTAAAGCGGAGGAGCTCGCGGCCCAAATGAATGGGACGCTCCGGGTGAGGGAGCTTTTCGACGCCGTGTACTTCAGGTACACTTCCCTGGCGAAGACCGTGGAAACCCTGTCGAGGCTGCATCGCGAATACGGCAGAATAGCGGCGGTGAGACTGGAGACCTACGACACGCCCGAGACCGCGCATTTCATCTTCGAGACGGAAAAAAGCTTCCTCCTTCCGCTTGCGCTCACTGTGAACAGGGAAACCGGGAGGATCTCCTCCATGCTCTTCAGGACGCCGAACCGGAAGAACCTGTCGCTGGCCTCGATCAAGGAGCAGTTCGCGGCGCTTCCGGGCGAGGCGGGTTTCCTGGCGGTCAAGCTTAACGCGCCCGGAGCGGTGCTGGAGGCGCTGCATTCCAACGACGCCATGGCGATATCGGCCCTCTCCAAACTCTATATCCTGGGCGCAGTCCAGGAGAAAGAGTATTCATGGAAGAAGACCCTGACCCTGAAAGAGGGCGCGAGGTCCCTGCCGCCCGGCCGCACCAGGGACTGGCCCGCCGGTTCGCCGGCTACGCTGCATACGCTCGCGCTTGGAATGATAGCCGAGAACGACAATACGGCGGCCGACATGATCGCGGATATGGTCGGGCGCGGGAACATAGAGGACCTGCTGCCGAGACTGGGGCATTCCGCGCCGGAGCTGATGACCCCTTTCCTGAAGACCGCGGACGTGTTCCGCTTGAAGAGCGACACCGAATCCGCTCTGGACTATATGAACGCTTCCAGGGCCGAGAGGTACTGGCTGCTGGACAAGATCGCCGGTACGCCGCTGAGTTCGGTGAACTATAAACCCGGCCCGTTCGCGATGGACCGCATAGGCTGGCGCGCCTCAACGGCCGACCTGTGCCGCCTTATGGACCGTTTTCGTACCGGAGAGGATAGGACCGCCAGGGATATCCTGTCCGTGAACCCCGGGCTCGCCATACCGGGGAACAGGTTCGATTACGCCGGGTACAAGGGCGGCGCCGAACCGGGGGTGGTGAGCGGCGCCTGGCTGCTCATGAGGGAGAACGGGGACTGGTACTGCCTGGCCGGGGTCTGGAACAACTGGCGTGAATCGCCGGACGAGAAAAGGTTCCAGGGGCTGATGCAGTCCGCGGTCTACGCCATAGGGGGGCAGTGATGAAGAACATCGCGGTGTTCGCTTCCGGGGAGGGCACGAACCTGCAGGCGCTTATCGACGCCTCGAAAGCGGGGCGGCTGGCCGGCAGGGTTTCGCTGGTGGTCTCAAGCCGCGACGGCGCCGGCGCGCTCAGGCGGGCGGGCGCGGAGAACATTCCTGGCGTGGTCGCCGATCCGAAGAAATTCGCCGACCCGCGCAACTACGACGCCTATCTTAAGGACCTCTGTCTGCGCTACCGGGCCGACCTGGTGTGCCTGGCCGGTTTCATGCTGAAGCTGGGACCGGAGCTCCTCGACGCTTTCCGCGGCAGGATCCTGAACGTCCATCCCGCGCTGCTGCCGGCTTTCGGCGGAAAAGGCTTTTACGGCATGAAATTGCACGAGGCGGTGCTGGCTTCGGGAGTCCGCCTGAGCGGCGCCACGGTCCACGTTGTCGACTCGGAATACGACCGGGGCCCGGTCGTCCTGCAACGCGCGGTGGACGTTTTTTCCGAAGACACCCCCGCTTCTCTCGCCGCCCGGGTGGCCGCGGCCGAGCACGCCATCTATCCGAAGGCCGCCGACCTCTTTTGCAGGGGGCTGGCGAGGATCGAGGGGAACAGGGTCGTCGCGCTGAAGGCGGAGGAAAAGGAGCCGGGTCGTGTCCGGCGCGTCCTGATCTCGGTCTCGGACAAGAGCGGGGTGGTGGACTTCGCGCGGGGGCTTTCCGGCGCGGGGGTGGAGATAGTTTCCACTTCAGGGACCTACAAGCTGCTGGCCGGCGCCGGCGTGCCGGTCCGGCCCCTGGAGGACCTTACCGGCTTTCCCGAAATGCTGGACGGCAGGGTCAAGACGCTGAACCCGATGGTGCACGGCGGCATACTTTACAGAAGGGACGATCCCGGGCACGCCGGAGCCGTTCTGCGGCACGGTATAGAACCGATAGACATGGTGGTGGTGAACCTCTATCCTTTCGAGGAAACGGCCCGGAAGGCCGCGCCCTGGTCCGAGGAACTCATAGAGAATATAGATATCGGCGGGGTGGCCCTGCTCCGCGCGGCGGCCAAGAACTGCCGGGACGTGGCGGTGCTGACCGGTCCGCAGGATTACGGCCGGGTCCTGGACGCCATGCGCGCCAACGGCGGCCGCGTTCCGCCGGAGCTTAAGAAAGAGCTGGCCGTAAAGGCTTTCGGGCATACCGGCGCCTACGATACCGCCATCCACCGCGCGCTGGCCCCCTCGGCTAGCGCCCTGCCGGCCGCCTCCTCCCGGCCGGAGTTCGCCGACGTTTTCGAAGCGCGGCTGAACAAGATGAACGAACTGCGCTACGGGGAGAACCCGCACCAGAGCTGCGCGCTCTATTCCCGCAATCACAAACTGCCTTTCGCGCAGCTGCAGGGCAAGGAGCTGTCGTACAACAATATTCTGGACGCCTACGGGGCCTATCAGGCGGTGCAGGATTTCGACGTGCCGGCCGCGGTCGTGTTCAAGCACGTGACCCCTTGCGGTATGGGCGCCGGCGTGGACCTCCGCGAGGCATTCGAGCGGGCCTGGGCTTCGGACCCCCTGTCGGCCTTCGGCGGCATCATCGCCGTTAACCGCAGACTGGACGGGGAGATCGCGGAATTCCTATCTAAGAAATTCATAGAGGTCATCTGCGCGCCGGATTTCGACGCCGGGGCGCTGGAGGTCTTTTCGAAAAAGACCAATCTGCGGTTGCTTAAATGGGATTCCTTTCCATCCGACCATCTGGTGCTGAAATCCGTGGGACACGAAGTCCTGATAAGCGAGGACGACAGGCAACTGCTGGGCGGCAAGTGGGAAGTGCCCACTCTGAAACGCCCGTCGGCTGAGGAGACCGAGGCCCTGAAGTTCGCCTGGACGGCGGTGAAATACGTGCGCTCCAACGCGATAGTGCTGGCGGACCGCGGGCGGACGGTGGGGATAGGCGCGGGGCAGATGTCCCGGGTGGACGCCGTGCATATGGCCGGGCACAAGTACGGGGAGTTCCTTAAGCTGAACCCGAAGCCCGGGGTCCTGGTGATGGCGTCCGACGCCTTCTTCCCTTTCCCTGATTCGCTGGAGACCGCAGCGGCGCTGGGCGTTACCTCGGTCATACAGCCGGGCGGTTCGGTGAAGGACAAGGAAGTGGTGATGGCCGCCGACAGGCTGGGGTTGTCCATGGTACTTACCGGCATGCGCCATTTCAGGCATTAGGGCACTGCCAGCCGCCGATCGTGGAACCGATCATGGAACACAGGATACCCGACGGGTCCGAGGTCTACTGGGACGGTCTTCATTACGACCTTTATAACGGGGAACCTCCCTGCGACCTGCCTTTTTATCTAGCCGAGGCCAGGAAAGCCGGGGGGCCGGTGCTGGAGCTGGCCTGCGGCACGGGCCGTCTGACGATCCCGCTGGCCGCGGCCGGGGTGGACATCACCGGAGTGGACGTGGCGGCCCCGATGCTGGCGAGGGCGCGCGCCAAGGCCCGCGAAGCGGGGGTCGGGGCCTCGTTCGAACGCCTGGATATGAGGGATATCGGGCGGCTGAGGCGGCGTTTCGGCCTTGTTTTCATCGCTTTTAACTCGCTTCAGCATCTGCACGACAGGGCCTCGCTCGAGAGGTTCTTCGGCGGCGTGAGGAAAGTGCTGGCCCCGGGGGGCAGGTTCATCCTGGACGTTTTCAACCCGGACCCGCGCTGTCTGGTGAGGGAAGGGGACGAACTGCTGCCGGTGAGCTGCTATAAGGACCCGGCGACTGGGATCGGGATACTGGTGAACGAGCAGTATTCTTACGACAGGAAGGCGCAGGTCTCGCGCATAGTCTGGCATTACAAGCGCGGGCGCGGCGGCGCGCGGCGGCGCCGGCTGAACCTGCGCTGCTTCTACCCGGCCGAGCTGGAGGCCCTGCTCCACTATAACGGTTTCCGGATAGAAAGGGTGTACGGAAATTTCGACCGTTCCCCGTTCTCGGGTGAGAGCGGGAAGCAGATAGTTATCTGCCGCAAGCGCGCCCTGAGGCCCGCCCGCCGCTGAGGCCCTATCCGACCAGTGGCCCGGGGGCCTAGTAAGTGATGGCTATTACCTTGTTTGGAGCAGGCGACGGGGGCAGGCTTCTGCCGGCCATTGAGGGGTTTAGGGCCGGTAATCGGAGCGTATCCCTCCGGGACGGCGCGTGAATGTTCGAGGCGAAAAACTTTGCTTTTTTGCCGAGTTCACGCGCCGGCGGAGAATACCGGCCCTCTGGCCTATGGCCTTCAGACGGCTTTTTCAGGAAACCCCGGCCCGGCCGGCAGAAGTCTGCCCCCGTTGGCTGCGGACCCTGGTTGCGGATTACTACCAGCTCCCCTGCCTCCGGCTCCAGCCTCGCGATCCAAGATTCGGGTTGATAGGGGGGCCGCGTTTTTGGTATCATTAGCCACTATGAATACATACGAACTGATGATCATCATAAACCCTCAGGTTTCGGAGACCGAGGCCAATGAGATCGTGGACAAGGCCAAGAAGATAGTGACGGATGAAAAGGCCGAGATCCTCAATGAAGACAGGCTCGGCAGGAAAAAATTTTCGCACGCCGTGCGCAAACACCGGGACGGGTTCTACCTTTATATGAAGGTCAAAGCCGGCCCCGGGGCCGTGAAGAACATCACCCATAACCTCAAGCTCCAGGAACCGATCTTAAGGGCCATGATGCTCAGGGCCGCTATCGAGCCGGCGGTGAAGAAGGCCTGACAGGCCGGGGACCGGCGCGGCTGCGTCCGCCCGGCCGGGGTTTATGAACGTCAGGATACCCGAACAGAATCTGGTGCTGATATCCGGACGCCTCACCCGGGACCCGGACATGAGGTACACGCAGAAGGGTCTTGGCGTCTGCAGTTTCGACCTGGCCGTCAACCGCCGCTATAAGGACCAGGCCACCGGAGAGTGGAAGGACGATACGACTTTCGTTCCCGTCAGCGTGTGGGGCCCGATGGCCGACCGCTGTAAGGAACGCGCCAGAAAAGGCGTCCCGGCTTTCGTGGAAGGACGCCTCGTCAACTCGGAATATACGGATAAGACGGGCCAGAAGCGCAAAGTCATGCGCGTCGTGGCCAGAAGGGTGCAGTTCCTGGCCACCGCCGAAAGCGGCGGCCAGCACGAGCCCGCGGCCGAGGCCGCGGAGACCGAAACGGCCGCGGATAAGGCCTCCGCGTCCGATATGGACGAAGTGCCGTTCTGACCGATATCTAGCAAGGGGATGAACCTATGATCAACGAACCGCAAGAGAACACTCCGGCCCAGCAGCCGGCGGCTCCGCGGCCGGCCGCTCCTGGCGCCGGTCCGCGCAGGCCTCCGTTCGGGGGCCGCAAGCATTTCGCGCCGCGCCGCAAAGTGTGCCGCCTGTGCGCCGAAAAGATAGCCAGCGTGGATTACAAACAGGTGCAGATAGTGAAAAGCTTCTGCGCCGAGGGCGGAAAGATACTCTCAAGGCGGATAACCGGCGCCTGCGCCAAGCATCAGCGCCAGCTGGCCCGCGCGGTCAAGATCAACAGGAACCTGTCGATCCTGCCGTATTCCGGCTGAGCCCAACTCTCGATCAACTGGAGCGTTCCAAATGAAAGTCATCCTGAAGAAAGACGTGCCCACTCTGGGCAAGACCGGCGATGTCAAGAACGTGCGCGACGGTTACGGCCGTAATTTCCTGGTGCCCCGCGGGCTGGCCGAAGCCGCCACCCCCGGCGTGCTCAAGGCCTGGAAGAACAGCGAAGAGAAGCGGAACAAGCGGATCGCGGCCGAAGAGGCCGGGCTTCGCGCCATAGCTAAGAAGATCTCCGGCATCTCGCTCTCCTTCTCCAGGCCGGTTTCCGAGGACGGGATCATGTTCGGTTCGGTGGCTAAGAGCGACATAATCAAGAACCTCGCCGCCGCCGACGTGGAAGTGGACAAGGACATGGTGAAGCTTCCCGCCTCCCTCAAATCCGTAGGCGTGTTCGAGGTCGAGATAGCGCTCAAGCATGATATCACGGCCAAGATCAGCGTCACGGTGACCGCGCAGACCAAGTAGGCCCGGCGCAGGCGGGCGGAAGGTTCCGCCCGCCCACTTCCCTCTCATTTCCAGTATGACCTACGCCAAAGTCCCGCCGCAATCAATTGAGGCAGAGATGGCCGTTTTGGGGGCCATGCTGATAGAGAAGGACGCCATCGGCATGGTCATGGAGATCCTCCAGCCCAAGCATTTCTACAGCGACGTCCACCGCAGGATCTTCGAGTCGATAACCGACCTTTACAACCGCAATCAGCCGGTGGACATCGTGACGCTCTCCGACGAGCTCAAGAAGAACAACCGGCTTGAGGCTCTGGGCGGACAGGCGTACCTGTCCGACCTGATGGAGAAGGTTTCCACCTCCGCGCATACCCAGGCCTACGCCCAGCTGGTCAAGGAAAAGGCCCTTCTGCGGGACCTGATAAGGGTCTCCACCGGGGTCATAGAGAAGTCCTTCGAGAACGCCGAGGACGCCTCCCGTATACTGGATTACGCGCAGGAACAGATAATCGACGTGGCCGAGACCAGCACCGACCACGGTTTCTCCTCCGCTCACGATCTGGCGCAGGAGGTCATAGAGCGCCTGGAGAAGGCGCACGGTGAGAAGAGCGCCGTCACCGGCGTCCCTACCGGCTTCCGCCGCTTCGACGAGATGACCTCCGGGCTGCAGCGGTCCGACCTCGTTATACTGGCGGCCCGTCCCAGCCAGGGCAAGACCGCGATGGCGCTGAACATGGCCTACCACGCGGCCGTGGACGACACCGGCAAGCCGCAGATCCCGGTCGCCATCTTCTCGCTGGAAATGGACAAGTACGCGATCTTCCAGCGCATGCTCTGTTCGGCGGCCGGCGCGAACCTGCACAGCATCCGCAAAGGTTTTTTCCCCAGGGAAGTCTGGACCGACCTTACCCGGTTCTCCGGCAAGATAGCCTCCGCGCCGCTCTGGATAGACGACTCTTCCAGCCTTTCCATACTCGATATCCGCTCCCGCGTGCGGAAGCTGCAAAGCCAGCTCAAGAACCAGAACAAGGCCCTGGGCCTGATAATAATAGACTACATACAGCTCATCAGGGGCACAGGCAGGATGGAAAGCCGGCAGCAGGAAGTCTCGGAGATATCCCGCCTGCTGAAGGACCTCGCCCGTTCCCTGAGGGTGCCGGTGCTGGCGCTCTCGCAGCTCAACCGCCGCAGCGAGGATAAGGGCCGCGAAGGGAACCGTCCGCAGCTTTCCGACCTGCGCGAATCCGGCTCGCTGGAGCAGGACGCCGACCTGGTCGCCCTGATACACCGGCCGGAATACTACAACCGCGAGGACCCCACCCTGAAGAACAAGGCTTCCCTCATTATAGCCAAGCAGCGCAACGGCCCCGTCGGGGAAGTGGAACTCTATTTCAGGTCCGAGCTGACCAGGTTCGAGAACCCGCAAATGCCAGGCACCGAGGTCATCGCGGAAGAAGAGGCGATCCTTTAGGAACCGCGGGCCGGCGGCGCCGCCGGCGTTCCGTGTCCCGCGTCTGACGTCTCATATGGCGAACCGGAAATTTCTCCGCCCCACCTGGGCCGAAGTCGAGCTTTCCGCTCTCAGGAACAATCTCATCAAAGCGCGCTCCCTGGCCGGCCGGGCCAGGGTCATGTTCGTGGTCAAAGCCGGCGCGTACGGCCACGGCGCCGCCGAGACCGCCGCTTTCGTAGAGCGTGAAAAGCTGGCCTGGGGCTTCGGCGTCTCTTCCGTGGAGGAAGGACTGGCCCTGCGGTCGGCCGGCATCGTTTCCCCGGTCCTGGTCCTGGGCAGCCTTTATCCCTTCGACAGCTTCGTCGAGGCCATAAACGGCGGCCTGATGGTCACCATAGCCAGCATGGAAGCCGCCCGGCAGGTGATAGAGGCTTCGCGCGCCGCCGGCCGCAAGGCGGTCTGCCACGTGAAACTCGAGACCGGCATGGGGCGCATCGGCGCCAGGAAGCCGGCCGCGCTGGAGATATTCGGAGCGCTTTCGGCTTCGGGCGCGGCGGAGCCGGCCGGCCTTTACACCCATCTGGCCTGCGCCGATTCCGACCCCGCCTTCACCGCCGAGCAGCTCGGCTAT
>JAKLEK010000052.1 GCA_022703115.1 Elusimicrobiota bacterium | reverse complement strand
CGTCAGGGGGAGTGCGTTCTCTTGACTTCCCTTTTCATAGATGCCCTTAGACCCCTGTGCCCCCCGGCAGCCCAGCGCACCCGGGATAACCAGCCGAGGGACGTCAGAACCCCGGACCAGATTCTGAGGGTGCTTCGTTGCGGAAGACCGAAAAAAGCTTATGATGTAGAGGACGGATCAGAGGTGGGTCAGGAGTATTTTGACGCCGATGGCCAGGAGGATGACGCCGCCAAGTATGCCGATGCGGTTCTCGCAGAAGTGCCCGCCGCTCACGCCGATACGCACTCCGGCGGCGGAGAGAAGGAAGGTCACGAGGCCTATGACCAGGACCGGCATGAGGATGGAGACCCCGAGGACCGAGAAGGTGATGCCTACGGCCAGGGCGTCGATGGAGGTGGCGACGGAAAGCACCAGCAGGGTCCCCGTGTCGAAGGGCCGGCAGGAACCGCGCTCGCCCTTCAGCTCCAGCCCCTCCAGGATCATCTTGCCGCCGACGAAAGCCAGGAGGCCGAAGGCCAGCCAGTGGTCCCAGCCGGAAATATACGACTTCATACCGACCCCGGCGAACCAGCCGATCACCGGCATAAAAGTCTGGAAAGCGCCGAAGAACAGGGCCATCTTCAGGGCGTGCCTGACGTTCAGCTCCTTCATGGTCGCCCCGCTCGCCACCGCCACGGCGAAAGCGTCCATAGCCAGCCCGAACGCGATAAGCATGACCTCGAGCGTCTTCATAAGGGAATTATACATCATCAAACGGCCGCATGCGATCTTCATCGCGGAAGCGAAGCGCTAAAAAGCCGCGCCCCCCGGACCTCCGTCGGCGGACCGGCGGCGTCCTTGAAAGACCGCCGCTGATTTTATTACAGTTAATCCATTATGAACCCTCTAAGCCTTATACGACAGTTCATCAAGGGCCTCACCTCCGACACGGAACCGGCCCAGATCGGCTGGGGAATAGCCCTCGGCTTCTTCATCGGCCTCCTTCCGAAGGCCACGCTCACCGTCCAGGTCCTGCTCATCCTGCTGATGGCCCTGCGCGTCAACATCCCTATGGCCCTCATAGCCATGTTCGCCATGACCTTCGTGAACCCGCTGATGGACAGGCTCACCGACCCCGTAGGCCACTACCTCCTCTCCGCCCAGGCCCTCTACCCGCTCTGGACCGGGATGTACAACACCCCGATAGTCCCCTGGACCGGCTTCAACAACACCGTAATGATCGGCGGTCTCGCCGCCGGCCTCCTGCTCCTGTTCCCGGTCTATCTCGGCGGCCGCAGATTCGGCGTCTACTATAACGCGAAACTCAAGGAAAAAGTCGCCGGCTCAAAAGCCGTGAAAGGCCTTAAAGCCTCCTGGCTCTTCGACTGGTACTTCAAGGAAAACTGAACCATGCGCCTATCATACATACTGCCCCGATTCGTCTTCCTCGCCCTCGTCTGGGCCTTCTTCTTTTTCGCGTTCGACCCGGTCCTGAAATGGGGCCTGCGCAAAAGCATGGAAAAAGCCGCCGGCGCGCGCGTGGAGATAGCCGGCCTGAAGACCTCCTTCCTGCATCCTTCCTTCCGCATGACCGGCGTCTCCGTCGGCAGCGCGGAGGAGGAATACAAGAACGCGGTCGAATTCTCCGAGCTCAGCTTCCGCATAGCCGGCGCGCCGCTGCTGGAGAAGAAGTTCATAGTGGACGAGGCCCTTCTGGCGGGGCTGAAGTTCGGCACGCCACGTTCCAGGTCCGCCAGGCTGCCCCTGGCCCCGAAAGAAGAGCCCTCCAAATTCGCGGCGGAGCTGAAAACCGAGGCCCTGAACTTCACGGCCGACCGCCTCGGCGACGCTAAAGCGGACGCGTCCGCCGACTACAAGATCGAACCGGCCTCCCTAGCCTCGGTCAAGGTCTACGAGGAACTGCAGGCCAAATACGAGGAACAGTACGCTGCCCTCAGCCAAAAGGCCGACTTCGCCGAATACCGGACCCGTCTGGACGACCTGAAGGCCCGCTGGGCGGAGGCCGAAAAGGAATCCGACATCCTGAAGAAGGCCAAGAAACTCGCGCCGCTCCAGAAGGACGTGAAGAAGCTGACCGAGGACTTCAAGAACGACCGCAAAATGATCGAAGACGCCTCGGCGGCCCTGACCGAAGGGCTGAAAGCCGCCGACGAGGCGAGGCGCAAGGATATCGAGAGCGCGATGGCCAGGATGAAAATGCCGTCCCTCGACACGCAGTCCCTGGCCAGGATGCTGGTCGGCCCGGCCATAGCGTCCAAGACCCAGAGCGCCCTCAAGTGGCTGGCCGTGGTCCGCAGGCATATGCCCGAGAATTCGCAGAAAAAGGTCCTCAAGGCCGAGGCGGAACGCGGGCGGGTCGTGTCCTTCCCTAAGGAGAACGCCTATCCTTCCTTCCTGATAAGGAAGATGGCCGTTTCGGGCGAGTTCGGGCTGGACGCGCCGCTGGATTTCTCCGGCTCCATAGAAGGGATTACCACCCAGCCCCAGATCTACGGCAAGCCGCTGACCGCGTCGATAAAAGGCGCCAAGGCCGGCCGCGCCCTGGACTTCAGGGCCGTCCTGGACAATACCGGCACGGTCATGAAAGGGGACCTGAACCTGAAATACTCCGGCATGCCCATGACCGGAATGGCGCTAGGCAACCCCGCCTCGATCGGGGCGTCGGTGGCCGGCGGCGCCGGACGGTTCGACGGGACCCTGTCGATGACCGGTGAGAACCTGAAAGGCGACGCCCTCTTCCGGATCGAAGGCGCCAAAGTGACGCCGCAGGCCGACAATATCAAGTTCGCCCCGCTCAAGACCGCGGTGACGAACTCCATGTCCGGCCTCTCGTCGGTTTCAATGGGGGTGAAGATAGGGGGGACCATCGGGGAGCCCTCTCTCACGCTGACCACCGACCTGGCCGAAAAGCTGGCCGGGGCTTTCAGGGGCGCTTTCGGCTCCGAACTGGCAAAGGCCAGGGCGCAGGCCCAGGAACAGGTGGACGCCGCCATAAAGCCCTACAAGTCCAAGCTCGACTCTTTGGTCGGGTCCCGGCGCAAGGAACTCCAGGACAAGCTCGACGCTTCGCAGAAGAGCGTGAGCGGCGGCGGAGACGCTCTGCTTGAAAGCATGAAGGAAAAAGCGGCGCCCGCCGGACTACCCATCCCTGGGGCCGGCAAGGTGAAACTCCCCAAGCTCAAGTTCTGATACCCGGCAAGGAAGAGCGGCGCTAAACGGCCGTCCGGAGATATCCGGACGGCCGTCGCGCTTTTGCGGACCCGCGGTGTGGGGGACTATTCCGGCCTGGACGGTATAAGTTCGGGATGGATGGCGTAGCAATAGTTCTTCAGCAGCTTCTTCGCGTCGGCCGGCGTCATATTGGCTCCGCCGCATAGGTCTGAACGGGGAGGACAGAGTTCTTCCAGAGGGCTCCCGCTCCCGGCGTAAGCGGCGCAGGACCCGCAGATGTCCGTCAACACCTCCAGGACCTGCCGCTTCTTCTCTTCCTGCAGGGTCCCGATCAGCTTCATCGCGTCCTTCTTCATCCTTCCGGCGAAAGTCCGCGTAGGATAGACCAGGCTCACCTTGGGATAGCAGACCTTCGGCCAGGAGCCCTCCGGAGCGCCCTCGCCCTTGTAGAGGACCTCCGTCCTGGCCAGGACCTTCCCGCGCATCTTTTTCGGGGCGGCGACGTCGGGAGAATACTTGCTGTGGGAAGTGAAGCCGCCGAAAACATCGTACAGGGCCACGCAGGATTGCCTCTCCGGGTAGGAGACGTCGCCGGCGCCGCCGGTGACCAGGCCGCCGTTCACATCGCCCCGCCCTATGAAGAAGAAGCCCAGGACCGAAGACTTGGCAAGGGTCTCATGCAGTTCGTCCGGGGAGAGGTCCTTGTACTTATAGACCCGCGCGTTCGGATAGAGGTCGCGCAATCCGGCCGAAAGGACCGAGTTCACGTCCGCGCAGGCCTTGATGGAGATGGAATCCTTGTTCGGAGCGCCTTCCGGAAGACTGCAGTCCCCGGTGAAAAGCAGGAACTTGCCCGGCGAGCAGAAGTCCACGCCGCCGCCGGAAGGGGCGGCCTTCTGGGCCCGGTACCGCGGGGCCTCCTCCTGCGCGGAGGAGGAGGCGGGAACCAAAAGCAGGGCGAGCGCGGCCAGGACCGGCATCATGCTGCAGCCCCAGGACCGGCCTGCAGCGCGTCGACGGCCGCGTCTACGGCGGCGGCGAGCGCCTTCGCCGCCGGAGCGTCCGGATCGGTATCCACGAACAGACGGCCTCCGTCTCCCGCCTCCAGCAGACGGGGGTCGAAAGGGACCCGGCCAAGAAAGCGCACGCCGAGCTTTCCGGCCGCGGCCTGCCCTCCGCCGGACTTGAACAGGTCCACGCTCCCTCCGCAATGCGGGCAGGGGAAATCGGTCATGTTCTCCAAGATGCCGAGGACCCTTATCCCCAGGCGTTTCAGGAAGTTCACCGCCTTCATGGAATCCAGGAGCGCCACCTCCTGTCCGGTGGTGACCACCACGCCCCCGGCCACGCCCGGCAGCAGCTGGCAGATGGAAAGGGGCTCGTCCCCGGTACCGGGCGGAGCGTCTATGACGAGGTAATCCAGCTCGCCCCAGCGCACGTCGGCCAGGAACTGCTTCAGTATGTTCATTTTCATCGGGCCGCGCCAGATGACCGGCATGTCGTCCCTGGACGTAAGCGAGCCCACCGAGATCATCACCAGGTTATCCTTCACCCGCACAGGGTCCATGGCCTTCCCGTCGCTGACCGGCAGGACCCCTTCTTTTCCGGTCATTTTGGCGAGAGAAGGCCCGTGTATATCTATATCCAGAAGGCCCACCCTGGCCCCTCTGGAGCTGAGGAGAGCGGCGAAGGCCACGGCCGTGGAACTCTTGCCGACCCCGCCTTTGTTGCTCATCACTACGATCTTGTACTTCACTTTCGCCATGTTCTCCGCGATGCGGGACATGGCGCCGTCTATGGTCACCTTGTGCATATGTGTGGAAAGTATATCAAATCGGCGACGGGCGGAGTTGAGCCGGCCGGTTTTTCTGTATAATATCGGTGTATGAAGCCCATAATGACCGCGGAAAAAGCGGTGAAGAACATATCGGACGGAGCGACGGTGATGGTGGGCGGTTTCATGGCCTGCGGGAACCCGTTCACGCTCATCGACGCGCTGATAAAGAAAGGTTCCAAAAAGCTGACCCTGATAACAAGCGACACCGGCTACCCGGAAGTAGGGGTGGGCCGCCTCATCTGCCAGGACAGGGTGGAAAAGCTAATAGCCTCGCATATCGGCACCAATCCCGTCTCGGGCCGCAAGATGAACGCGGGCGAGATGCAGGTGACCCTGGTGCCGCAGGGCACGCTGGCCGAGCGCATCCGCGCCAAAGGCGCCGGGCTCGGGGGCGTGCTGACCCCGACCGGCATAGGCACGGAAGTGGAGAACGGCAAGCAGAAACTTACGATCGAGGGCAGGGATTACCTGCTCGAACTCCCGCTTGGCGCGGATTTCGCGCTGATCAAGGCGGAGATATGCGACCGGTACGGGAACTGCTTCCTGCCCAAGGCCGCCAAGAACTCGGCCGCGGTCATGGCCATGGCCGCGGACCACGTGATAGTGGAGGCGGACAATATAGTGGAACCCGGCGACCTCGACCCGGAAAAGGTCACGATCCCGGGCGTCTTCATCTCCACCATCGTGAAAGCCGTTCTGCCGGCCTCCAACCTGGACGTGCCGAAATGAGCCCCGACGCGCGCGAACTTAAGCGGCTGCGCCTGGCGAAGCGCATAGCGCGCGAATTCCCGGACGGCGCCGTGGTGAACCTCGGCATCGGCATGCCGACCATGGTGGCCGAACACCTGCCCGCCGACAGGACCATACTCCTGCATTCCGAGAACGGGTTCATCGGGCTGGGACCGAAGCCGGAGAAAGGCGGCGAGGACCCGCGCCTGGTCAACGCCGGAGGACAGCCCGTCACCGTGGTCCCCGGCGCCTGCTTCTTCGATTCCTTCACGTCTTTCTCCATAATACGCGGCGGGCACGTGGATTACACCGTCCTGGGCGCGCTGGAAGTGGACGAGCAGGGCAACCTGGCCAATTATATGATACCCGGAAAGATGGTCCCCGGAATGGGGGGGGCGATGGACCTGGTGGCCGGAGCCAGGAACGTGATAGTGGCCATGGAGCACGTCAACAAGAACGGCGACCCGAAGATACTCCGTAAATGCACGCTCCCGCTGACCGCGCGGGCCGAGGTGGACCTGATCGTCACCGACATGGCGTTCATCAGGGTGACGAAAAAAGGACTGGTCCTTGAGGAGATAGCCGAGGACACCACGGTCGAGGATGTGGTGCGCAATACCGGCGCCAGGCTCTCCCTCTCCGGAGAGATAGGCCGGTTCTAGAACACCCCGCCGAAACTTTCCACAAGACGTTCCATCATCGGGTTGGGCCGCTTCATCTCTTCTAGCAGTGGTTGATAAACGCCTTTATCTGGTAAAAAGAGGGGCGGCGGCCGCTCTTCTCCCCGGCTCCGGCGAGTCCGCCACATTACCCGGGTTTGACAGACCACTTACAAAAAATATATTTTTTATTCCGGCGTCCGCTGGAACTTCGATCGTCAGCGGTCCGCAATAACGGCCGAAAGCACCCAATAAGCACGGTAGGCCTGATATTAACGGTACGGAACGGCTGGCGGTCTTCGCCCCGTTCCGCCCCCCGGAACAAGGAGCCGCATAATGCCCAGAGCCACATCCAAGCCGTCCGGAAAAGCGGAACAGCCCGAGAAGACGGACATAACTCGCATTTTGAAGCGGCAGCGGTACGGCGCCGAGACCCTGGACTTGATCAGGAAGGAAAACCTCCTTCCCGCGGCCTTGCTGACCCGCCTGCACCGCGCCTACCCGGGGCATTCCGCGATAACAGGGACCGGTGAATTCATGTTCACCGGCAAAGACGCCTACGCAGGGCTGTCCGGCCTGCGGGAGATCGCGGCCGTGCTCGCCGGGAACGGCATAGAGCTCGGCGACATGGAGGAGAGGGAACTGTTCATACACGTTTACCGGTTCATGGCCACGAAACACGTCCTGAACATGATAAACTGGAAGGATTTCCGCAAAGACCCGCTCTTCCAGCTGGTCTTCCCCCAGCCCGGCATGATCCGCCCGGACATTACGAAGAAATACCTTAACGCGGCCGGCGCGGAAGAGAAGAAGCGGATAGTGGCGGATTACATGCGCCAGACCAACCCGCACGACGGCAAGCAGAAGCTGAACAAGCCCTGGTTCATCGGCGACGGCGGAGAGATGCAGGTGCTCGACGGCAGCCAGCACAAATACCCCCAGTGCCAGCTCTTATTCGACGCCGCGACCCAGAACTGCTTCGCCTTCTGCACCTATTGCTTCCGCCACGCCCAGGTGAGGGGGGACGAGGACATGTTCTCCCAGGAAGACATCTCCCAGGTGCACGCCTATCTCAGGAAGCACACCGAGGTCTCGGACATCCTGATAACCGGCGGGGACGCCGGCTACATCACGTTCGAGCGCTTCCAGAAATACGCGCTGCCGCTGATGGAGGACGAGAGGCTCTCGCATATAAAGACGGTCCGCCTGGGCTCCAGAGCGCTCACCTTCCAGCCCGGTCTGGTCCTTACCCGCAAATTCGACCGCATGCTCGCGCTTTTCAGGAAGCTGACCGACTCCGGGATACAGGTGGTCTGGATGTCCCACTTCTCCACCCCCAGGGAGGTCCTCAATCCGACCACGATCGCTGCCATACGGAGGCTCAAGGCCCACGGCGTCACGGTCAAGAGCCAGAGCCCTATAATGCGCCACATCAGCCTCTTCGACAAGGCCGACGGCTCGGTGGACGTGGACCGTTCGGCCCGGAACTGGATAGACCTCGGCAACGTGCTGGCCATGCTGGGAGTCGGCTTCCATTCCATGTATTGCGCCAGGCCCACCGGCGAGCACCATTACTTCACGGCCCCGCTGGCGGACATCAACAAGGTCTTCAGCAGGGTCTATCGTTCGCTGGCCTCCATAAACCGTCCGTCCCGCTACATCACCATGACCTCCTCGGCCGGAAAGATCTCCATGCTCGGCACGGCGGAGATAGACGGGGAGACGCTCTTCGCCCTGAAGTTCAACGAGGGCAGGAACATGGAATGGCTGGACAAGGTATATCTCGCTAAATACGACGAGAAAGAGAACACGATCGCCAAACTCAAGCCCTACCGTTCCGACAAGCACTTCTACGAGGACGAGCTGGCCGAGATCGAGACCCGCCTGGAAAAGGCGTTCGAGTCGGCCGGCAGGAAAGCGGGCGCTGATACCGGCTCCGATGATAAATAAAATATACAGATCAGCGGCGGAAGCGGTCGCCGACGTCTTCGACGGGGCGACTATAATGGTCGGGGGATTCGGCGAAGCCGGAAGCCCCATAGAGCTCCTCCACGCGCTGATAGACCAGGGCGCTAAGGACCTGACGGTAGTGAGCAACAACACCGGCAGCGGCCACGTGGGCCTCGCGGCGCTCATAGAGAACAGGCGCGTGCGGAAGATGATCTGTTCCTTCCCGCGGACGGCGAACTCCGTGGTCTTCCCGGAGCTGTACGCCAAAGGCGAGATCGAACTCGAGATAGTGCCTCAGGGAACGCTGGCGGAGCGCATCCGCGCCGGAGGCGCGGGCATACCGGCCTTCTATACCGCGACCGCCGTAGATACGCCGCTCTCCACCGGACGGGAAACGAGGATGTTCGACGGCAGGCGCTATATGCTCGAGCACGCCATAAAGGCGGACTTCGCCCTGGTCAAGTGCAGCGCCGCCGACAGGCACGGGAACCTGCTCTACAACAAGACCGCGCGCAATTTCGGACCGGTCATGTGCATGGCCGCGGCCGCCACCATAGTCCAGGCCGGCAGGATAATCGAACTGGGCGGGATCGACCCGGAGGCGGTGGTCACCCCGGGCATATTCGTCAAAAGG
>JAKLEK010000051.1 GCA_022703115.1 Elusimicrobiota bacterium | reverse complement strand
CTTCCAAATCTCTGCAGCCGCCGAACATTGACGCCGTGTACGGGATAATGATAGCATATGGCCTCTGAAGTTGTCCTTATATGATAAGACCGGAAGAAATTCCGCTGGCCTCAATACTCCAAAGCGATTACGTGTTCTTCCTGAAAGGCGCGCCTTCCAAGGAAGAGACGGTCAAACTGCTCACTGACGGCCTCTATCCGCAGGTCAGCACGCTCGTGTCCGCGCGGACGCTGTACGAGCGGGTGACCGAGGTGGAGAAGCTGAACAATGTCCTTCCGACGGGGTTCTACATCCCGCACGCCAAACTGGCCGAGATATCCCAATTTCACGCCGCCCTGGCCGTGATACCCGAGGGCTTCCTGGACCCCAAATCCGGGATAACCGTAAAGGCGGCCCTCCTGCTGCTCACACCGAACAAGCCGTTCTTCTTCCAGCGGCATCTGAACATGCTGTCCAAGCTGTCGCGTCTGTTCCAGCCGGAGTTCATCGACTCCATCGTCTCCATGAAGAACGGAACGCAGGTCCACGAAGCGATCGGCAAACACGAATGAGATGCGGAAGGGCCGCTCTGGCCCCTGGCCGCAGGGGCCTCGTTCCCTGAAAAAGGTCCGGACAAATATATATAATTAGATAAGTCGTTATTCACTTTCATATGAACCCTCAACCTTCCCGGCTCAAGCAGGTGCTGGTGCTCAGCACCGCGATGCTGAGCTTCATATCTTTCTGGAAAGCGGCTTCCGTGGTCCTGTGCGACATGGGGTCGAGCGCTTTTTACGCCGGCGGAATAGCGATGAACGCTTTCGGCCCCGCCTTCCCCTGGTACGTGCTGGCGGTGATGGTCTTCTCCGGCCTCATGCTGATGGTCTATGTGGAATCCTGCGCGATGTTCGTGCGGGGCGGAGTGTACAGGGTGGTCAACGAGGCTATGGGCCATTCCATGGCCAAGGTCTCGGTCTCGGCGCTGATGTTCGACTACGTTCTTACCGGGCCCATAAGCTCGATCAGCGCCGGTCTTTATGTTTCCAGCCTCCTTTATAACCTGCTTCCCGCCGCTGGTATCCACTGGCAGGTCCCCCCGAAGCTTTTCGCCGTGATCTTCGCCGTCGCGGTCACGCTTTATTTCTGGAGGGAGAATATCAAGGGCGTGGAGGAGTCCAGCGACAAGAACCTGAAGATAATGATATTCGTGAGCGTAGCGGGCGCGCTGCTGATGGTCTGGGCGCTGCTCACGGTCTATCTGCGCGGTTTCCGCCTCCCCCCTCTGGAGCTGCGGTTCACCCGCGAAGCGCTGGGGTGGGTCGAGCACTTCCCCTGGCTGCAGACCATAGGCCTGGCAGGGGTGTTCATGGCCTTCGGTCATTCGGTCCTGGCCATTGGCGGGTTGGAGACGCTGGCGCAGGTCTACCGCGAGGTCGAAGACCCGAAGATAAAGAACCTCAAGAAGGCCGCTGCCCTCATCTTCGTCTTCAGCCTGGTGTTCACCGGCGGGCTGACCTTCCTTGCCTCCGCCATAATCCCCGGCGATCTCATAGCCGGCAAGTACGCGGATAATCTGCTGAGCGGTCTGGCCCTGGAACTCGCCGGTCCCTACTGGGCCCGGCTGGCGCTGCAGTCGTTCGTGGTCGTGTCGGGAAGCCTTATGCTGGTCGGCGCCCTGAATACTTCCCTCGTCGGGGCCAACGGCGTGCTGAACCGCGTCGCCGAAGACGGGATACTGCACGACTGGTTCCGCCATCTTCACGGGAAATACGGCACCACGTATCGGATGATAAACATGGTCGCGCTGATACAGATAGCCGTCATAATACTGTCGCGCGGCGACATCTACCTTATCGGAGAGGCCTACGCTTTCGGGGTGCTCTGGAGCCTGACCTTCAAGACCCTGTCGCTCATAATCCTGCGTTTCAGGGACGACATGCCCAGGGACTGGATGTTCCCTTTCAACCTGAAGATCGGGAAGACCTACGTTCCCATCGGGATGTGCGTGGTCATGGTCGTGCTGGCGTGCACGGTGCTGATGAACCTCCTCACTAAGAGAGTGGCGACTGTGTCCGGCATCGCGTTCACCGCCGTCTTCTTCTCCGTTTTCCAGATCTCCGAGGGCCTTAACCGCAAGAAAGCGCGCCTGTACGTAGAGGAAGAGGACCCGGAGGAGAAGCTGAATACGCGCCGCGAGGCCGATATCGGGGCCATCCTGCCGGAACTGAACAAGCCCAGGAAGATACTGGTCCCGGTCAGGAACCCGAACAATCTGGTGCATCTGAAATCGGTCCTTGAAACCGCGGACGACGAGAGCACTGATATAATAGTCCTGGCCGCGAAGATAGCGAAGGGCATGCAGCTGGAGGGAGAGAGCGGGGACATCACTTCGGACGAAAAGGACCTGTTCTCCTCCGTGGTCCTGCTGGCTGAGAAGTACGGCAAGACCGTGCGGCCGATGCTCGTTTTCTCCAACGACCCTTTCTATTCCATGGCCCAGGTAGGGCAGGCGGCGGGCGTGGACGAGATAGTAATGGGCGTTTCGGGCGCGGTGGGCGCGGAGGTCCAGCTGGAACGGCTGGCGATGGCCTGGGGCATGCAGGAGAAGAGCGGGTCTGTCCGCCCGGTGACCGCCAAGGTCGTATGGGAAGGCCGGCAGCTTTCCTACAAGCTGTCCTGAGAACAAGGTGAACATGACGCGGCGCGTTCCGGCGCCGCGGCGGGGGCGTCAACATGGCTGTTAGAAGGATCTGCAAATACGGAGAAAGGATACTGCGTAAGAAATGCCGCGAGGTGGACATCAAGGCCGTAAAATACGACCTTCCCGGCATTCTACGCGATATGTTCGAGACGCTGGACGCGGTGGGCGGAGTGGGCCTGGCCGCCAATCAGATCGGTCTCGATATGCGGCTTTTCGTGATAAAGATAAGGAAAGGAGAGGAGGACATCCGTCTGGCCCTTATAAACCCGGAGCTGGCCGAGAAGTCCGGGGCGATGAAAGAGGAGGAGGGCTGCCTTTCCTTCCCGGGGCTTTTCGTGAAGGTCAGGCGCTTCTCCAGGGTCAAGATGCGCGCGCTGAACGAGAAAGGACAGCCCGTCGAGCTTAACGCCGAGGGCCTGTTCTCTAAGGCGCTGCAGCACGAGCTGGACCACCTGGACGGCATAGTGCTCACCGACCGTCTGCCTTTCCTCTCGCGCCTCAAGCTCCGTCCCGTGCTCATGAAAATGAAGCGCGAGTGGAAGAAGATGGACGAGAGCAGGATGAAAAAGAGGGACGCGTCGCCGGAATAGAGGCCAGAATGCCCGGACTGAAGATCGTCTTCCTTGGAACGCCGGAGATAGCCTGTCCTTTCCTGGACCGCATGGTCTCCGACGGCTATTCCGTGAGCGGGGTTGTCTCCCAGCCCGACCGCCCGCGCGGCCGGGGGATGAACATGTGCTGCACTCCGGTCAAGAACGCCGCCGGGAGGCATTGCCTCGATATGTTCCAGCCCTGCGGTCACGAAGAGCTTTCCTCCGTCATTTCGGACATCGGACCGGATCTGGGCGTGGTGGTCGCTTACGGGCGCAAAATCCGGAAAGAAGTGCTTGGGGTCCCTCGCCTGGGCTTCATCAATATCCACTTTTCCCTTCTTCCCGCCTACCGGGGCGCGGCCCCGGTGCAATGGGCGCTCATAAATGGAGAGACGTCTACCGGCGTGACGGCGTTCTGGCTGGACGAAGGCATGGACACGGGTCCCATCTACGCTTCCCGTCCGGTCGCCATATCGCAGGACGATTACGCGCCCGACCTTTTCAGGAAGACCGCGGCCGCCGGATTGGAGCTGCTGAGCGAATGCCTGTCCGGAATATCCGCCGGCCGTATCATCAGGACGCCCCAGACCGGAAGCGCCGTGACGGCCCCGAGGATAACCCCGGCGGACACATGGCTGGATTTCGGCGGCTCCGCCGCGTCCGCCCGCGATCTGGTGCGGGGGCTGGCCTGCGGTCCGCGCGCGCGGTTCGCGGTCGCTACCAACGGGCGCCGGACCGAGGTGCAGGTGCTGCGCTGCTCCCTGCCGGGCCCGCGCGGGGCCGGCGCCGGCGCCGGAGTGATAACGGAGATTGGACGCCAAAACGGCTTTTTTATACAATGTCGTGACGGGGAGCTGCTTGTCGAGGAAGTCCAGCCCGAAGGGAAAAAGCCGATGAAAGCCCTGGATTTCGCGAACGGGGCGAGGCTCAGGCCCGGCGACAGGGTCGGAGGCCGCGGGGCGGCGGAGAGGGACTGTCCGTGAACATAATAGAATCCTTAAAAACGCATTTTCCGGCGGGAGCGTTCTTCGTTAACCCGCGTTTCGTATTCAGGATATCCGGACTTGCGCTGGGGCTTTTTCTAGCCACCTATTTCCTCTTCTCCTGGACCATGGACACCGTGGTCCATAACCGGAAAGAGGTAATAGTGCCGGACATCCACGGGAAATCGGCCGCCAGCGCCCTCCAGCTCGTCAGCGAGAGCGGCCTGGCGATGCGCATCGAGGGCCATGAGTTCAACGACTCCGTGCCGATAGACACGGTCCTGCGTCAGACCCCCGATCCCGGGACCACCGTGAGGGAAGGAAAGATAATAAGGGTGGTCTTCAGCCAGGGCGGAGAATCCGTTTTCACCCCGAACCTCATCGGCCTGCCGCTGCGCAACGCCGAGCTGCTTCTCCGGCAGCGTCAGCTTCTGCTGGGAGAGGTCAGCGAGGCGTACTCACTGAAGGCCGAAAAAGGGACGGTCCTGTCCCAGGAGCCGAGGTCCGAGACGAGCGTGTCCAAGAACACCATGGTACAGGCCGTGGTGGCCGCGGGGCCGCCTCCGGCCGGCATAGTCCTTATGCCGGACTTCAGGCAGAAAAAGATCGAAGAGACCTATCAGTGGGCGTCGGACAGCAAGGTTGAGGTGAAGCTGACAGAGGACCCGGCTTCCCTTTTCCCGGGAGGGACGGTAATAGACCAGGTCCCCTCGCCCGATACCGTGGTCCCGTCCGGTTCCCCGGTAACGCTTACCGTAAGTTCCCGCAGAGCCTCCGCCGGAAAGGACGACAGGGAGTTCCATATCCGCTACGAGGTCTCGCAGAGCGGCTCCCAGCGGCATATCCGCATAGTGTCGGTGGGCAAGCAGGGAGACCGGGAGATATTCAACGGACTCCGCGAGCCCGGTTCCAAGATAGATCTCGTTGTCCCTTACGGAGGAGCCGACAAAGTGCGGATCTTCGTCAACGGTATACTGGTAGAGGAGCGCGAGGTCAAATGACCCCGAAGAGATATCTGCCTTCGCCCGACGGCCGTCCTGTCATAGTGCCTTCCGTCCTCTCCGCGGACTTCTCGTGCCTTAAGACCGGCCTGCGCGGATTGGAGAAATGCTCCGGCTGGGTGCAGCTGGACGTCATGGACGGTCATTTCGTACCTAATCTCAGTTTCGGTCCTCATGTCGCCTCATGCCTT
This sequence comes from Elusimicrobiota bacterium, assembly GCA_022703115.1. GTDB lineage: Bacteria > Elusimicrobiota > Elusimicrobia > Elusimicrobiales > UBA9959 > YA12-FULL-51-18. Next base: position 3,788 of record JAKLEK010000051.1, on the reverse strand, counting down.
AAGGCCGCGACCCCGCTGGCCCTGGACGCGCACCTCATGGTGATGCGGCCGGACCTGTTCATACGGCCTTTCGCCGATTCCGGCGCCGCTCTGATAACCGTGCATGAAGAGGCCGACGCCGATATTCCCGCCTGCCTGAGAAAAATAAGGTCGCTCGGCCTTAAGGCGGGGCTGGCCCTGCGTCCAAGAACCCCCCTTTCCAGGGCGCTGAAGCATCTGGGACTTATCGACCTTCTTCTCCTGATGACCGTCGAGCCCGGCTTCGGCGGACAGTCTTTCCTCCGGGGATCGCTTCCGAAGATAGCCGCGGCTCGGAGGGCCATAGCCGGGTCGGGGCGCCCGGTCTGGCTTCAGGTCGACGGCGGGATAAACGAGCGCACCGCCCCGGAGGCGGCCGCCGCCGGCGCGGATTCGCTCGTTATGGGCAGCGCGCTGTTCTCCAGGCCAGCTCCGGCCGCCTTCGCGTGTTCTCTGTTGAAAAAATTGCCGGGGGTCTCAGATCATGCCTAAAACGATATTAATAGTCGAGGACGAGGACCTGATAGCGACGGTCCTCTCCGCGAGGCTGGAATCTCTCGGTTACAAGGTCTTCGCCGCTCACGACGGAGAAGAGGGCCTGGCGCTGGCGAAAAAAGAACATCCGGACCTCGCCATCCTGGACATCGGCCTTCCCAGGCTGGACGGCAACACTCTCTGCGAGCTGATCAAGGCCGAGCCGACCCTGAAGAACGTAAGGATCATAATGCTGACGGGGAAGAAGCTAGTGGGCGATATGGAAACGGCTTTCAAGTCGGGGGCCGAGGTCTATGTCAACAAGCCCTATGACTGGTCCCGTCTGCTGGGTCATATAAAAAAACTCCTGGGCGAAACGGCCTGACCGCGTCGGGCCGGTCCAACCAAGCCGATAATTTGTATAATATAAGCGCCGGCGCTATTTCCGCGCCGGCCTCGGTACGGAACATCCCCGGGACAGTTCCCGCGGCCCGTGCGCGCGGGTACCGGAATATCCGATTCTGGTCCGCAGGTCTGGCATAGTCTAGGAGGACGTTTATGGCAGTGGTTTTAAGGCTTCAGAGGTTCGGCAAAAGGACTCAGCCGCATTACAGGATCGTGGCCATAGAGAAGAGCCGCGGTCCCAAAGGCGATCCTCTCGAGATAGTCGGTCATTATAACCCGAAAGCGGAAAAGGAGAAGGAGAAGGTCTCCTTCGATATGCCCAAACTGGACCGCTGGATCAAGAACGGCGCCAAAGCTTCCGGCACCCTCGAGAGCCTGATCCTGAGGGCCAAAAAGTCCGAGAAAGCCAAGGGCGAGCCCGCTTGAGCGGGCCGGCGGGGACCCGCTTGTCTCCGCCCTACGGTCCCGCGTCGGGAACATGGCCCGCCCGCGGGAGTAACAGGCAGGAAAACATATGAAAGACGTGCTCGTGTATCTTATAAACTCTCTGCTGGACGACCCCGCGTCCGCCAAGCTGTCCACCTCGGAAGACGGCAATGTGGTGCGCTTCAAGCTTTCGGTCTCCTCTTCCGACCGCGGCAAGATCATCGGCAAGGAAGGGCGTGTGGTGAAATCCATCAGGACGCTTCTGCAGCTGCAGGCGGCGAAAGGCGGCAAGAAAGTGTTCCTTGACATCGTTTGACCCGGACGGGGTCCTTCGCGGCCTGACCCAGGGAGCGGATTATGCGCGTAGACGTGGTCACGCTCTTCCCGGACATGATCGACGCCCCTCTCTCTGAGAGCATAGTAGGCCGGGCGCGGAACGAGGGACTTCTGGAGCTGGGGTTTTCCAACCCGCGGGATTTCGCGGCCGACCGCCATGGCACCGTGGACGACAGGCCCTACGGCGGCGGGACCGGCATGGTCATGATGGCCGAGCCGGTGTACAGGGCGATCGGGAAAGTGAAGCGGAAAGGGACCTATGTGGTCCTTCTTACGCCTAAGGGCGTGCGCTTCGACCAGGGGCTGGCCGTCAAGCTCTCGGCCAAGAAACATCTGGTCCTGGTCTGCGGACATTACGAGGGCATAGACGAGCGGGTCAGCTCTTCCGCCGATCTGGAGCTGTCCATAGGCGATTACGTGCTGACCGGCGGCGAACCGGCCGCCGTGGCGGTCATAGACGCGGTGACGCGCCTGCTGCCCGGCGTGCTGAGGAAGAAGGACGCCGCGGTGAACGAAACGTTCACGGACGGACTGCTGGAGGCCCCGCATTACACCAGGCCGGGGGTCTGGCGCGGAAAGAAGGTCCCCGGAGTTCTTCTGAGCGGAGACCATGCACGCATCGCGGCCTGGAGGCGCCGGTCGGCCGAGTCCCTGACTGGGAAAAGAAGGCCGGACCTGAAGAAGCCTCCGCGCGCGGCGGGGCGAAAAGGTTTTTGAGCGAAGATAAGTGGAGGAAATCATGAAGACGATCGAAGAGCAGCTCGGGATGAAGAAGGAAAAATTCGATTTCAGGACCGGGGACACTCTGAAGGTGCATACCCGGATCGTGGAAGGCGACAGCGACAGGGTCCAGGTCTTCGACGGAGTTCTGATCGCCAGAAGGGGCACCGGCATCTCCGAGACCTTCACCATAAGGAAGATCTCCTACGGCGTCGGGGTGGAGCGCGTGTTCCCTGTGCATTCGCCGCGGATAGACAAGATAGAGCTGGTAAAGACCGGAAAGGTGCGGCGCGCCAAGATTCGCTACCTGCGCGGACTGTCCGGCAAATCCGCGAGACTGGAAGAGACCGCCTCCGGAGAGGGCGCCGAAACCGCCGCCCCTCCTGCTCCGGCCGCAGCGCCCGCGCCGTCCGCGCAGGCTCCGTCCCAGGCCCCGGAGAAGAAGTAGCGCGAGGGTCCGCCGCGTACTCTGTCGTCGTCAGGCCGCCCGCGCGCATCCGCCGGATTCGATCGTGCGACTATTAAATTTCGACCTTGCGGTGATTGAACGGGCCCGGCCGGCGTACCTGATAGGTATCGACGAGGCCGGCCGCGGTCCGCTGGCCGGGCCGGTCTCCGCGGCCGCGGCGTTCGTTCCCCCCTCCTCCTATCCTTTCCTCCAGGAAGTGAACGACAGCAAGCGGCTGAGCGAGAAGAAGCGTAACCTTCTGCTTCCGCATATGCTGGCTTCGGGCGTGCGTTTCGGTTTCGGTTTCGCCACCCCCCGGGAGATAGACGAACTTAACATCCATCGCGCCGTGATGAGGGCCATGTCCCTGGCCGCCGGCCGGCTGATCTCGGCGCTGGGCGCTCCCTCCTCCGGGGTCCTCGCCCTTGTGGACGGCCCTCATGCGGTAAAGGGCCTTGCCGTAGGTCAGGAACCGGTGGTCGGTGGCGACGGAAAGTCCCTCTCGATCGCCGCGGCGAGCATTTTCGCGAAGGTCGTCAGGGACCGGTGGATGGCCGAGCTGGACCGGCGCTGGCCGGCTTACGGTTTCGCGGGGCATAAGGGATACGGTACCGCCGGGCATATGGCCGCGTTGTCGGCCTTCGGACCCTGTCCCTGCCACCGGATGAGCTACGCTCCGGTCAGGAAGGCCGCCTCGGCGGCGTGAGGGCGCGGTGAACGAACTGGGCAGGCAGGCGGAAGACAGGGCGGCCGCTTATCTGAAGACCCGGGGGTACAAGATACTGGCTATGCGCTGGTCCTGTCCCATGGGAGAACTGGACATCGTGGCGCTGGACGGTGGTACGATGGTCTTCGCGGAGGTAAAGGCCCGCTCCTCCTTCGCTTACGGGTTTCCCGCCGAAATGGTCGGCAGGCGCAAGCGGGCCAGGATAGTAAAGCGGCGCTGAGCTACATAAAGGCC
>JAKLEK010000050.1 GCA_022703115.1 Elusimicrobiota bacterium | reverse complement strand
TGTTCTCCATGTTGTGGTATTCCTGTATCTTCAGGTAATACGGGATGGTGGAGAACCGGCCCGGATAGGCCCCGACCAGGCCTTTCACGGCGAAAAGCACGCCGAGGCCTTCGTCGGCCGCGGCGGCGTAGTTTATGGTGTAATCCAGGAGGTCCGCGCCTTCCCCCCCTTTCTTATGCAGCCGCAGGAAGGTATGCCCGTAAAGCGTGGACGGGTTGTTCAGGTAGCCGGCGGCGAAAAGCAGCCCGGCCGAACCCGGGTCCAGCACGCTCTTCCACTCCTCGTATCCGGCGCAGCGCCTGGCCGGATAGCGGGCCGGGTCGGCGCCGAGTTTTCCGCGCAGCCAGCGGTAGCGTTCCGGGAATCGGCATTCGGGGCTTTCGTCGTCGGGCCCGGTCCAGGAAAAGCCCTCGACCGCGGCCTCGAGCTCCGCCCTGGGGTCATTCCCGCCCTTCGGCGAGAGGAAGAAATCCTTCGTGAGGCAGGGGCTGGACCAGCCGCCGAAAAGCCCGCGTTCGTAGTAAATGAGGCGGCGCCAGTAGGGGTCGGTCCAGAGCTTTTCGGCCCGGGCGGCGCCGAGAAGTCCGGAGGTATCGGAGGCGGCGGCCGGCAGGGAGAGGAGGAAGAGCGAAAATAGAACACGGGCCGGAAGGCTGCCTCGCCCGCCGGCCCGTGTCGTGGTCACCTTACAGCTCTCAGCCGTTGCGGCCGACCAGCTGGTCTATGCGCGCGGCCGCGGTCCCGGCGTCGTTGGACGCGAAGACGTAGCCGTGGTTCTTCTGAAGCAGCGTGGCGAAGGCCGGGGTCTTCTCCGCGCCGAAGCCGTAAAGCACGGCGAGGTTGTTCAGATACTCGCCTTTGCCGGCCGCGGCTTCGCGGGAAATGTCCTTGAAGTTGGCCTCGATGAAGCTCTCCCTCACCATGGCCAGCTTGACTAGCCCTTTGTTGTTGCAGCCGGAAGTGCCGGAAGTCAGGCCGAAGGTCTGGCTCCAGAACGTTCCGTTGGTCGTGGCGGCCAGGATCTGCGTCTCGTTGTTCTCCTTGAACACGAGGCTGCCGAGGCCGCAGCCCGCGGCGCCGTATTCGGCGGCGAAGGCGGCTGATCCGGAAGCGAACAGCGCAAGCGCTAACAGCGTCTTTTTCATCAGTTACCTCACATACGGCTAAAATAGCGCGGGTACCGCGCTTTACCGCACCCCCATTCTGCAACTTAACCCTTCCCGGTGTCAAATCCCCGCGATGGAAGCGGAGCGGGAGGCGGTGTCATTGGAGGGGAGGCCGGGGATTTGGCGGAGCGAACCGTCACGGAAGGCTCGGCTTGCGTAAGCGCCGAGCCTGGGCGGACTACACTATCCTGTCGTGTGTTCGTGGACGCAACTCGTGAGGAGTGGACTGGGCTATCGAAGGTTTGCTACGGACACTGTGCGAGGCCGTCTGAGGGCCATAGGCCTTGAAACGGCACTGGCATAGCCTAGACCCCGTGTTTGCGGAGTCCAAACCCCGGCCAGGACCCCGGACCCCGAGGACCCGCAAACCCTAGATTTCAGGAAATCATACGAAATGATTGACGTTATCCTATCCCGGCCTTCCTCCCGCGTTCCTCCGGCAGCGGGATGCCTCCGCCCCGGACACGGCATAGGTCCATTAGCCCTTGCCATTTCCGGCCCCGGCACCTATACTAAATATATGAACAAGCTTTTCTCCATAGCCCTCCTGCTCCTGGCCGCAGCGGTCCCTTCCAGCGCCATCGAGCCGCCCGACGGCGGCGACATGGGTTCTTTTAAATCCCGCGGCGGCGGTGCGGAGGCGGCGGCGGCCCACGGCAACTATCGCGTCAGCCCCGACCTGGTCTCCTCCTTCAGAAGCCGCCTCTCCGGCGCGAAAGGGATTGGCGGCATGACCCGCGGCCTCCCCGGCGAAGGCAGCCCGAAGGTGCTGGTCCTGCTGATGGAATTCGACGAATATCCCCACAAATCCGCCGACAGCGCCGAAGTCATGCGCGATAAGATCTTCGGTGCCGGCGCCGTCCAGCCTTACGAAAGCCTGACATCCTATTACAAGCGCTCCTCGCACGGCAAACTGAACATCCAGGGCGAAGTCCTCGGCTGGTACAAGGCCGGACGCCGCGCGGACGTATCGGAAACTAAGGCGGGCAGGGAAAAGCTCATAGCGCGGGCCCTGGCCAGCTACTCCAAACACGATTTTTCCCGTTACGACTCGGACGGCGACGGAGAGATAGACTACCTCGCCGTCATCTGGACCGGACCCCGCGGCGCATGGGCGAGCTTCTGGTGGGGTATGAAGACCTATTTTTCGGATAAGTCACTAAAAGCGGGCTCCAAGACCATCGGTTCCTATTCATGGATGACGGCCGCCAACAGCTGGAGCGACCCGGCCAGCCTGTTCGGACTGAACACACTCATACACGAGACCGCCCACGCCCTGGGCCTGCCGGACTATTACGATTACAAGCCGGGGGTCGGCCCCAATGGCGGGCTCGGTTTCCTGGATATGATGGACGCCGCGCGCTTCGACCATAACTGTTTCAGCAAGTTCCTGCTCGGCTGGGTGGACCCAGAGATCATGACCGCCGGGGACTTCAAGCTCCGCCCCGCCTCGGAATTTCCCGAATGCGCCCTGCTGGCCCCCCCGGGCTGGAAGCGCAATCCGTTCAGCGAATACTTCCTGGTGGAGAACCGGAGAAGGTCCGGGAACGACGCGGACCGGGCCTTCCCGGGCGAAGGCCTGCTCGTCTGGCATGTCGACGCCCGCCTGAACCCCGCGGGCAACGGGTTCCTTTACGATAATTCCTTCACCGAGCACAAACTGCTGAAGCTGATGGAAGCTGACGGACTGGAGGAGATAGAAACGGTGGAGAAATATTTCGTCACGCAGGACGACTTCTATACCGATGGACGGACTTTGGGCCCGGTGACCAGGCCCTCCAGCTCCCTGTACGACGGGACCGCGGTCGGGTTAACCCTGGTATCCCGCGGCGGCGCCTACGAAGCCGCTTTCTCGCTTTCAGCCCCGGGAGAGGCCGCGACGAAGAGCGTCGCGGACGACGTTTATTCGGCCGGGCCCCCTGTTCCGACGCGTCCGACCGGGCCCGGCAAGGTCCGTCTGCCTTCGGCCGATGAAATAAGGTTTTAGGTCCCGGCGGCGGGGCCTTGCGGCGACATCCGAAACTCCTTGACCGGTAAAGGACCAAGGTCCCACTGGTCAATGGGTCTTTTGGCCCTTTCCGACTTGACCTAAGTCAATAATACTATAACTCACCGCCATACGACCCGGGCTATCCCGGAGCGCCTTACGGACGATCTGTCCGAAAGCAATATGGCGGCCGCGGATAACCCGCGGCAAAGACGGGAGGCATGTAGATGAAGAAGAGCGTCAGGGGTTTAGCGTTCGTTCCAGCCTTATTCCTTATATTGTCGGCGCAGACGGCGTCGATCTACGCACAAAGCGGAGAAACGAGGGCCGGGGAGATAGCCCGGCTCCAGGACCAGATAGAGCGGACCTCGGGAAAATGGGTCGCCGGCGAAACGTCGGTGTCCAACCTGCCGGAGTCCGAATGGCTGAACCTGGTAGGACTCTCGGTCACCGCGATCAAAGCGGACCCTCTGCCGGAAACCTACAGGGCCCTCCCCGCCAGCATGGACTGGCGCAGCGAGAACGGCAACTACGTGACCAATGTGCGCCACCAGCAGAAGTGCGGCTCCTGCTGGGCCTTCGCCATGGCCGGCGCCCTCGAATCCTACGTGCTCAGGACCAGGAACATGCCCGGCGTGGACCTGGACCTCTCCGAACAGGTGATGCTTTCTTGCAGCGGCGCGGGCACCTGCCAGGGCGGACAGCTCAACGCCAACTTCCTGCAGAAGACCGGACTGCCGGCCGAAAGCGCCTATCCCTATACCGCGGCCGACGGGACCTGCTCCTCGGCGGCGGCGGGATGGCAGAAAACCGCCTACAAGATAGACGGCTGGGGGTCGGTGTCGCAGAGCCTGTCCTCCATCAAATCCGCCCTCGCCTCATACGGACCGCTCCCCATAGCCATGATGGTCTACGAAGATTTCATGCACTATAAGTCGGGAGTATACACCTATACCACCGGCAAGCGGCTGGGCGGGCACGCCGTCATCCTGGTAGGGTACAACGACCAGGAGCGCTACTTCATCGTGAAGAACAGCTGGGGCACGGGCTGGGGAGAGAACGGTTTCTTCAGGATCGACTACTCCGAGCTCAACAGCTCGGTCAGCTTCGGCCTGAGCGCCATCGCCTACAAATACACCGGTCCGAAGAACGCGGACGGCGACGGAGCCGACGCCGGCGGCCTTGCCGTAGATACCGCCTGGACCAGGACCGCGCCGCTGTTCGAATCCATGCGGCAGTGGGTCCAGTAACAGACAGGATATCTACCATAAAAAGCGCGGGCCGCCCCCCGGCCCGCGCTTTTTCATGCCCGCGCCCAGGTTTGATTCCAGCGTCTTATTTGAGCTAAGATGTCTGCGTATGGACGACCCCGCTGCCTGCGTCTGGGTGCGCGTGATGAAAGCGACGGACCTGCGGGACGGAGCGCCGACGGCGGTCTTTCCGAAAGGCCTGCCGGTGCTGCTGATACGCGGCGGCGACGGCGAGGTCCGCGCTTTCGCCAACAGATGTCCTCATATGGGCTGTCCGCTCTCCAGGGGAAGCCTGGACGGACATATACTGCGGTGCCCCTGCCACGACTGGCGCTTCGACACCGGGACAGGGGCCTTCCTCGACGCGCCCGAAATACGCCTGCCGAGATACGAATTGAAGACGTCCGACGGGGATATCCATATAAACATAACCAAGGCGGCCGCATGAAAAAAGTGAAAATGTACACCCTCAGCACATGCCTCTGGTGCAAACGCACCAAACAGTTCTTTCAGGACCGCAACATCCCGTTCGAAGCGGTGGAGTATGACAAGGCCGACGAGGCGGAGCAGGAGCGCATCATGAGCGAAATGCGCTCCAAAGGCTGCGGCGGGTCCTTCCCGTTCGTCTGCATAGGCTCCGACGCGGTCCAGGGCTACGACCCGGACGAGTTCGAGCGCCTGCTCGGTCCCGGCAAGAACGGAAAATAATGAACGCGGAAGCGAGGAAGAAAGCGCTGCGGACCTTATTCGCGCCGGTGGCCGACAAGCTCGGCTACAAGTTCCACCCATCGGAAGAGGACGTGGACTTCCTGCTGGAAGCCGAGGTCTCTCTGGAAAAGCGGTACGGTTCCCCGTATTGCCCGTGCCAGGCGCTCTCAAAAGAACGCGCAGAGAACATGAAGATAGTATGCCCCTGCATACCTTTCCACCGCGAGCATTACGACGCCATGAAACGCTGCTGGTGCGGACTTTTCGTGCACAAGGACGTTACCGACCCCTCGAAGCTCAAACAGATACCTCCGGACAAATTCAAAGGCCCCGGTAAGGCCGGATAGGACTTTTATGTTCATAGAAGCGGCCAAGACCGAAGACATAGCCCCCGGCGGCGTTATCGGCGTGAAAACGTGCGGCCGGGACCTGGCCATCTGCAATCACGAGGGGAGCTTTTACGCCGTAGAGCGCGCTTGCGGCCACGCCTCGGCCAGGCTGGAACGCGGGACCCTGAACGGCCGCATTCTTACCTGCCCGCTGCATTACGCCCAATTCGACATAACCACCGGCGAAGCCCTCAGCGGCCCCATTCCGGAGGCGCCCGCAAGCAAGTATGCCGACCCTGAAGCCCCGGAGCTTCAGACCCGCGGACTCAGGACCTATCCGGTCAAGATCGAGAACGGCGCAATTCTGGTCGACATCCCCTCTCCCTGACTCCCGACCCCTGATTCCCGACCCCCGACTTCCCCTCCCCCTTCTACTACGTTACCGACTTTTTCAGTTGGAACGGCAATAAAACACCCAAGCCGGGCGTTGCTCTTTACAGGAACGTTCACTTGGCAGCGAAGGGAGGAAGGCGATATGAAAGGAAAGATATGGTTACTGTTCCTGGCGGCGGCGATGACGCTGCCGGCGGCGGCCGGCGCGCGAGAGGGCGGAAAAGGCGGCAAGGGCGTGGTCCGGGCGGCCTGCAAGGCCGATATGGACCGGTTCTGCAAAGACATAGAACCCGGCGGCGGCCGGAAGAAGGAATGCCTAAAAGCGCATGAGGCCGAACTTTCGGCCGGCTGCAAGGCCGCTATCGCGGCTAAAAAAAATGGCGCCGGCAAGAATCGCCCGTGCCGGGCCGACGCCGAGAAGTTATGCGGCGGCCTCACCGGCGCGGAGCGCGGGGCCTGCATGAAAGGACATGAAAGCGAGCTCTCCGCCGCCTGCAAGGCAAAACGCGAGGAACGCAGAGCTGAACGCCGGGAGAGAAAGAAAAAAGGAGATAAATTGTCCGAAGATAGCGGCGGGCGGAGCGTGAAGTGACACGCGGTCCGGGGCCGGGCCGAAGCGCCCGGTCCCGGCGGTCGGACCTATTTCCCGGTCATCGCGGCGACCAGGTCCTTGCACTCATCCATATATTCCCTGTAGACCCCGGTTGGAATAAGGCATTCCTTTCCGAAAAGCGCTATACGCGAACCGGACGCCTGAACGCGCCAGCCGGGATGCTCTTCAAGGAACCGGAGCGCCTGCGGACCGAAGAAGGCCAGGACGGCCTCCTTATCCGCGCCGGACAGCCGATAGCGGCGTGAGAATTCCGGCGCCCCCTCCACGGCTATATCCACGAAACCGGGCTGTTCCCCCATCTTGTCCAGGAACGTTTCAGGGCGAAGTTCGAACCTGGGGAACACCGGCGCGAGGAACTCGAAGCAGGCCGGAGTGAAGCGGTGGGTGCGGCGGCTTCCGCCCGTCCCGGTCACGTAGGAATAGTCGAAAAAGTAGATCCGCTCGGCGCCGGCTCCGGAGAAGGTCACCAGGTTGGAATATTTCCTGGAACGACCCTGCTCGAAAAGCGGCAACCCCTCCCCCTCCAGAGGCGGAAGCCTGTCGGCCTCAGGCTCGAAAGGCAGGCCGGCGGAGGAAGCGAACATTTCCATCTCTTTTCTCCGCTTATAGAAGGAGAAGTAAAGCGCCAGCGCCACGCTTACGGGAATAAGCGCCAGAAAAATTATCAGCAGGTAATACCAGATGTTCATTCTTTTCAGCGCCCTTCCTTGCGCAGCAGGCCCTTCCTCAGGAGACATTCGGCTATCTCCACCGAATTCAGGGCCGCTCCCTTATAAAGATTGTCGGAAACGATCCAGAGCTGAAATTCGTTAGGCGAGGTCTTCGCCTTTCGCAGCCGGCCGGCCTTTACCCCCTCGGTCTTTGCGGCCTCCAGCGGAGTGGGGTAATCGTAAGGGTCAGCGGCGAAATCCAGCCCCGGGGTGCGGGCCAGCTCGGAGCGCAGCGCGCCCAGGGACCAAGCCCGGCGGGTCTTCGCCCAGACGCTCAGGGAATGCCCCCTGAGGACAGGCACCCGGACCGCTGTGGAGCTTATCTTCAGGGCCGGCGAGGACCAGATCTTCTTAAGTTCGGCTTCCACCTTCGATTCTTCGCCGCTCAGCCCCTCCCGGTCGAAACCTCCAACCTGGGGGAACAGATTGAAGGCTATAGCGCGGGGAAATCGGCGGTCCTTGAGAGCGGGAACCGAACCGTGGCTGAAATAATGTTTCAGCTCCCTCTCCAGGTCCTCCATCGCCCTTTTCCCTGCCCCGGAAACGGCCTGGTAGGAGGATATCCTCAGCTCGCTGATGACGAATTTCCTGTGTATACGGTAAAGCGCCACGGCCGCCCCGGTAAGAGTGCAGTTGGGGCCCGCGATAAGCCGGCTGCGGCGGTCCAGCGCGGAGGCGTTGACCTCGGGGATCACCAGCGGGACGCGTTCGTCGAGGCGGAATTGGGCGGAATCATCTATGCACCATACCCCGTCCGCCGCCAGCTTTTCCGCGAAGCGCTCCGAAACCTCGTCGGTGGAAACGAAGAAGACCAGGTCGGCTTGCTTCAGCGACCGGAGGTCAGGCTTAGTGCAGGGATATCGTTTGCCGCCGAAGACGACCGCGGACGGCTTCCGCCCGGAATTGAAAGGATAGAACCGCCCTACGGGGAACTTACGGGCCCTGAGCAGGCGCAGCAGCTCACCCCCGACCATCCCCGAAGCGCCGACTACCGCCACGTCAATTTTTTCAGCCATGATCCTCTTCCCCACGGAAAGTCCGGCCGTCCGCTCAGACGCGCGGCTCATTCTCCGGCCGCAGGCGCCGCCTGCGCGGCCGGTATCGTTATCTCCCTGGAATATCCGGTATTCTCAAGCCCGTCCACGGCGGCCGCCCGCAGGTAGAACATGTCCCTTGAAAGGTCCTCGCGCCGCAGCGTCCGGAAGAACGGGGCCCTGAACATATACGGCCCCACCCGCTGCCAGTCGAATTTGTCGTACGACATTTCCACCCAGGCGGCGCGGATATCCTCTCCGATAGCCGAGAACGAGACCGTAATATCTTCTTCCCCCACCGACCCCATGAACCCCCGGATCAGGACCTTGTAGTCGTTGGCCGGCACCAGTTTCAGGGCCAGGGCCGGCTTTATCCCGGAAATGGGAATTTCCAGCACGTCGGGCCCGGAAGGAGGGTTGCCCTTGATGGAACGGTTCAGCCAGACGTTCTCTTCCCGATCGCCCGAAGGAGCCGCAGCCACTATCGGCGAGCTGGAGCTCGAAGTGAAGTACCTGGAGGATGCCCAAAGCGCCAGATAATTGGGCTTGTCCGGGGACACCCTGGAGAGCGGTATCTCGGCCCAGAACCACTGGGCGGAATCCACCCCGTCGAGAGAATCGTTGGGGAGCGGTTCCAGAGGGATGTCCTCCGCAGCCGCCACGAAGAACATGTTATCGGAAGAGAACTTGGGCTCCTGATTTAAGCCCATGTAGATCTTGCCGGGGATCGGGGTCTTGTCCCACCCCTGCGGCCATGACGCTATCTTGGCGCGGCCCAGCTTCGCGCCGATATAGGCTTTCGCGTAGGAGCCCGAGGGGACCGGCGGCAGCCTGACTATCCAGCTGTTATTGTACCCGACGTACCAGTCGGCGTTAAAGCCGCCGTTGGCGTACATGTAGAAGCCGCCGATATCCTTCACGAGCGAGAAATAGGCCGGGACCACCGGGGGCTTCGGCGCGGCCGCGGGCTGTTCTCCCTCGGCCGGCAGGGACTGGGCCGCGGCGGAACCGCACAACAGGAACAGGAGCGGGAGCAGCTTTCTCATTGTTAGTGTTACCTTTTCAGCAAGCGTGTTATTCTATCGAAATCGTCCAGGGAATAGTAATGGATGGTGATCCGTCCGTTCTCCGGGGCGTTGCCGGGCGCGATGTCCACCTTGGTGCCCAG
>JAKLEK010000005.1 GCA_022703115.1 Elusimicrobiota bacterium | reverse complement strand
CGCGGCCGGCGCGCACAAGGCTCAGGAGCGCCTGCGAGAGGGCGCGGATCTGCCGGCCCAGGCGCGCGTGGAGCGCCGCGGCATCGGGAGCCACGCGTTCGGCCGCCTCGGAGGGCGTGGCGGCGCGAAAATCCGCCACGAGGTCCGCGATCGTGACGTCCACCTCGTGCCCCACGGCGCTCACGATCGGCGTGTCGCAGGCGAAGATGGCGCGCGCCACGACCTCCTCGTTGAAGGCCCAGAGGTCCTCCATGGACCCTCCGCCGCGGCCGACCAGCATCACGTCTATGTCCTCGAAATTATCGTTCAGGTCCCTGATGGCCTGGGCGATCTCCTCCCTGGCCCCGGTCCCCTGCACCTTTACCGGCGCCACTATGATGTGCATGTTGGCGTAACGGCGCTTCAGGATAGAAAGTATGTCCCTTATGGCCGCCCCGGTAGGGGAGGTCACCACCGCTATTTTGCGCGGCAGTGCGGGGATCGGCCTCTTGCGGGCCGGATCGAAAAGGCCTTCAGCCTGCAGCTTCTTCTTGAGCTGCTCGAAAGCCAGTTGAAGCGGCCCCTGTCCGGCCGGCACCACTTCCCTGGCCATGAGCTGATACTTGCTCTGCTTGTCGTAAGTGGTAACGCCGCCGCGCACCCGCACCAGCAGCCCGTTGGCCAGTTCGAACTTCAGTCCGGCGGCGCAGCCGCGGAACAGGACCCCGGAGATGTTGGACTCGGCGTCCTTCAGGTCGAAATAGGCGTGTCCCAGAGAAGAGACCTTGAGCCCCGATATCTCGCCCTCCACCCAGATCTCCCGGAAAGAACTCTCGAGCAGGGACTTTATACCCCTGCTCAGCTCGCTTACGGTGTATATCTTCCGGTCGATCACAAGCCGCCCTTGAGCCTTTTCAGACGTTTCGCTATCTCGGCCTCGAACCCCTGTTCGGTGGGCTCGTAGAACCTTTTCGGATCGGGCATGTATTCCTGCGGCGTATAGTGGGCGGGGAAATCATGCGGATACTTGTACCCTTTCCCGTGGCCCAGGGCCTCTCCGTCCTTGGATGCGTCGCGCAGATGTATCGGGACGCTTCGCTCCGGTCCGCCGGCGACTTCGGCCATGGCCCCGTTCACCGCGAGATAACAGGCGTTGGACTTCGGCGAAACGGCCACGTAGATCGCGGCCTGCGCCAGAGTTATCCGGGCCTCCGGCATGCCGAGGACCTCCACCGCGTGGAAGGCGCTCTGGGCGACCAGCAGCGCCATCGGATTGGCGTTCCCCACGTCCTCGGAGGCGCAGATCAGGACCCTGCGGGCCAGGAACCTGGGGTCTTCCCCGGCCTCCAGCATCCTGGCCAGCCAGTAGACGGCGGCGTCCGGGTCGGACCCGCGCATGGATTTTATGAAAGCGGAGGCGTGGTCGTAATGCTCGTCGGAACTCTTGTCGTAGCGCAGGCCGCGCCGCTGGATGGATTCCCTGGCGGTCCCCAGGTCCACCCTTCTCCTGCCGTCGGGCCCCGGCGCCGTGGTGACGGCGGCCAGCTCCAGCGCGTTGAGCAGGCGGCGGGCGTCCCCCATGGAGTTCAGCACCAGGTAGTCGGCGGCATCCACGTCGAGCGCGACGTTCAGGCCTTTAAGCCCCCTTTCCTCCGCCAGGGCGCGGGACAGGATCTTCCTGAGATGGCTCTCTTCCAACGGCTTGAACTCGACCACGATGAACCTTGAAAGCAGGGCGCCGTTTATATAGAAGAAAGGGTTCTCGGTGGTCATCCCGATAAGGATGACCTCCCCTTTCTCGACCGAAGGCAGCAGGACGTCCTGCTGGCTCCGGTTGAAGTGATGTATCTCGTCAAGGATAAGCAGGACGCGGCGGCGCTCGGCCAGGCCCCCGGACATCCCTCTGGAGAACTCGAGTATCTTCTTCAGGTCCGGGACCCCGGCCACCGCCGCGTTGAGCTCGAAGGTCCTGGCCCTGGTCTTCGTGGAAATATAGCGCGCCAGAGCCGTCTTGCCGGCGCCGGACGGCCCGTAAAAGACGGCCGACCGCAGGCTGTCCGCCTCTATGGCCCGGCGCAGCAGCTTTCCGGGGCCGAGGATATGCTCCTGCCCGGAGAACTCGTCCAGTTCCATGGGAGCCAGCCTGGCGGCCAGCGGCACGCTTCCGGCCCGCTCTTCAGCGCCGCCGTCGGACCCTTCAAAAAGATTTTCTGTCATAACTGGCCGGGATATCCGCGCAGGGAGGTCAGAACAGTTCCTTGTTAAGGGCGTTCTCCAGCTTCGCCGACAGCTCGTCGAGCTTCTTGGAATCGGCCTCGCCCGTGTCCTCCGACTTCTGTTTCAGGTTGTAAAGCTCGGTGGCGAAACTGAAAGCGGCCAGAAGCGCGAGCTTGGAGTTGTCCGGTATCTGGGTCTCCTGCTCTATATCGTTTATCTTCTTCTCCACCTGCCCGGCGATCGAGGCTATTTCAAGAGGGCCAAGACCGTCCACCGCCAGGCTCAGGACCCGGCCCTTGATCTTCACCTGGGTCTCGTTACCTGTCATCGAACTCCTCCGGGAAAAGCGTGTCCTGCAGCGTTATGGCCTTCTCTATTCTGGCGGTCACCCTGGTCAGCTTCTTCCTCACTCTGCCCTTGAACTCCGCCAGCTCCCTGCCGCTCGCGGAATTCTTCATCATCTTCTGGCGGTCGGCGGCGAGCGACTCCAACTGGCGCTTAAGGACAGCGTTCTCCTCTTCCAGCCTGCGTATCATGGCGATGGAATCGTCCACCAGGCCTTCGAGCCGCTTCATCTTGGCGTGCATTACCAATGATTATATTAAAAATTTTTATACAATAACCGGGAGCGCGGGACGCGGTCGCGCCGGGGAGAACCGTATGCACAGGGACAGGATAGTCGGGTTTCTGCGGGACCGTCTGGACAGGGACCGCATGAGCGACGCCTCGCTGAACGGGCTGCAGGTGGAAGGCAAGGAGGAGGTGCGCAAGATAGTCTTCGGCGTTTCCGCCTCACTGGAGCTTTTCCGGCTGGCGGCCGCCCGGGGAGCCGACATGATAGTGGTCCACCACGGCCTCTTCTGGGGCGGCCACCCGTATACGGTGACCGGCGGGCTCAGGAAAAAGCTGGACCTGCTGCTCTCCAACGGCATCTCCCTGGTGGCCTGGCACCTGCCGCTGGACAGGCATCCCTCCGACGGGAATAACGCGCGCATATTGCGTCTGCTGGGCGCGCGCGGACAGCGCCCTTTCGGCATGGACAACGGGAACGCCATAGGCGTCAGGGGGACGTTCGCGCGCCCCAGGACCATCCCCTGGATAGAGTCGGTCCTGGAACGAGAGCTCTCGTCCAGGCCCCTTTCCTTCCCTTTCGGACCGAAAGCCGTCAGGACCATCGGCATAATCTCCGGGGGAGCGGCCCGCATGTTCGAACAGGCCGTAGCGGAAGGGCTGGACCTTTTCCTGACAGGAGAAGCCTCGGAATTCGTGCAGGAGTACGCCCGCGAGAACCGCACCAGTTTCATCGCCGGCGGACACTACAACACCGAGAAACCGGGCGCTCAGGCGCTGGCCGGCCTGCTGCGCGCGAAGTTCGGCCTCAGGACGGAGTTCATAGACGTTCCGAACCCTGTCTGAGCTCCGGAAGTTCCAGCCGCGGTATCATGAGGATCGCGCAGGACAGAGACAGTACCCCCGCCGAATTGAAGGCGATGCAGAACCCTACCGAGAACCGCTCGGCCAGAAAGCCGTTCAGCATGAATGTCAGGGGCAGGACCCCGTAGCAGACCGTGGTCAGCACGGCGAAGAAGCGGCCCTTCATCCCGTCCGGCACAGTGCGCTGGAACAGGGTCAGCGCCGCCGCGTTCCCGGCCCCGAGCGCCGCTCCGGCCGCGACGAGCAGAGCGCAGACCGGGGCTCTCGACCCGGCGAAGTAAAGCCCGCCGAACGCCAGCCCCAGGAAAAGCACCGACCTGAAAAAGACCGCGTATATCCCGTCCCATTCCTTCTTGAAGCTGGCGGCTATGGACGCGGCGGCCGCGCCGAGCGCGAAAAAGCCCTCGAGCAGGGCCAGCAGGGACGCGGACCCCTTGAGCGTGAACTGCGCGATCATCGGTATGAGGATCAGCAGCGGACCGACGAAAAAGTTGAACGCAGCGAACACCGAAAGCAACGAGCGGAGCGGGCGGTCCCTGAAGATATACGCCACGCCTTCGCGCAGTTCGGCGGCGTAACCACGTCCGCCGGCGGAAGCCTCGGGCCGCAGATCGGCGCGCACCAGAAGAACGGCGGCGAAAGAGACCAGGTAGGACAGGGCGTTCAGCAGGAAAGCGCCTACGACCCCGAAAGCGGCCATAAGGACGCTGCCCAGGGCGGACCCCGCCACTCCGGAAAGCTGCGCGACGGAAGCGTCGGCCGCGACGGCTCCGGCCAGCTTCTCCGAGGAGGTCAGGCGGCGTATCGAACTGGACACGGCGGATTCGAAGAGCGGACCGAAAGCCGAGATCAGGAAACAGAGCGCGTACAGGGCCGGGAGCGTCAGCCGCCCGGCGTACAGCAGCCACGCCAGCGCGAGCACGCACAGGGCCCGGGCCGCGTCAGCCGCCAGCATCAACAGGCGCTTGTCGGAGCGGTCCACCAGCGCGCCCAGGGCCGGGCCGAAAAGCACCACCGGCAGAACGCTCACGCCCATCACCATGCCCAGCTGGAACTTGGCGCCGCCGTCCACGCCGCTGATCACCCACCAAGCCACCGCTATCGCGAAGAACTTGTCGCCCACCGCGGAGACGAGGCGGCCGGCGAAAAGACGCCGGAAGTCCGGGAACAGTACCAGCGGATGCTCTTTAAGCGCGGCTAAGGCCCGCATGAGGTCACTCCCCTATTATCTTGACCAGCACCCTCTTGTCGCGGCGGCCGTCGAATTCCCCGTAGAAGATCCTTTCCCACGGCCCGAAATCCAGCCGTCCTTTTGTCACGGCGACCACCACTTCCCTGCCCATTATGGTCCTTTTCAGATGCGCGTCCCCGTTGTCCTCGCCCGTCATATTGTGCGCGTACCCGTCCCGGGCGAAGGGCGCCAGCCGCTCGACCCAGGCCAGAAAATCGGCGTGCAACCCCTTTTCGTCGTCATTGATGAAAACGCTGGAGGTGATATGCATGGAGTTGACCAGGCACAACCCCTCCCGTATGCCGCTCTTTGAGAGTTCGGCTTCCACCCTGTCGGTGATGTTCACTATCTCGTACCGTTCCCCGGTGTTCAGGCGCAGATAGGCGGTATGGGCTCTCATGTTCGTCCTCCCGGGCGGCGTGCCCAGGCTACATTCTACAAATAATGGCCGGAGGACGCGGCTCCGTCGCGGTCTTTTTGACAAACGGGCGCCGTTTGGATACACTTTATCTTCGCGACCCGGTTCACGGGACGCATGGAGGCTTTCTTGTGCCCGCAAAATCGATGGATTCGCTGGTCAATCTCTGCAAACGGCGGGGGTTCATTTTCCAGAGCTCGGACATCTACGGAGGACTGCAGGGCGTATACGATTACGGCCCGCTCGGCGTGGAGCTCAAGAACAACCTGAAAGCGGCCTGGTGGCAGGCCATGGTGTTCGAACGCGACGACATCGAGGGTCTGGACGCGGCGATCCTGACACACAGGTCCGTGCTGAAGCACTCGGGGCACGAAGCCACCTTCTCTGACCCCATGGTCGATTGCCGCAAATGCAAGAGCAGATGGCGGGCGGACCAGCTGAAGGCGGGGAAATGCGAAAAATGCGGTTCCGCCGATCTGACCGAACCGCGGCCGTTCAACCTGATGTTCAGGACCACGGTCGGCCCGATAGCGGACGACGAGCACTTCGCCTATCTGCGTCCGGAGACCGCGCAGGGGATCTTCTCCAATTTCAAGAACGTCATGGACTCCACGTCCCACAAGCTGCCTTTCGGCATAGCCCAGATCGGCAAATCCTTCCGCAACGAGATAACCCCTAAGAATTTCATTTTCCGCGTGCGCGAGTTCGAGCAGATGGAGCTGGAGTTCTTCGTTACTCCGGGGACGGACGACGAATGGCACGCCAAATGGGTAGAAGCCCGCCTGGCCTGGTGGAAGGCCCAGGGGCTGGAAAGCGACAATCTGAAGCGTCACGATCAGCCGCGCGAGGAGCTCGCCCACTATTCCAAGGCCACCGTGGACATCCTGTACAAGTTCCCGCACGGGATGGAGGAACTGGAAGGAGTGGCGAACCGGACCGATTTCGATCTCGGCTCCCATTCCAAGAACCCGCTCGAACTCGGCCTGAAGTCGAAAGTGGAGGACAACCGGGACTCGGTCGTCAGGCTGACCGCCCCCGACCCGGTCACGCAGAAACCCATGGTTCCTTTCGTCATAGAGCCGTCGGCCGGCGTGGACCGCGGCGTGCTGGCGGTGCTTACCGAAGCCTATACCGAGGAGAAGCTCGAGAACGGGACCGAACGGATAGTTCTTAAGCTTAAGCCTCACCTTTCTCCGATCAAGGTCGCGGTCATGCCGCTGGCCCGGAACAGGCCCGAGATCGTTGAGAAGGCGAAACAGATAAAGGATTCCCTTCTGCGTCTGGGCATCGGCCGGATATATTACGAGGATACCGGCAATATCGGCAAAGGCTACCGGCGCCACGACGAAGTGGGGACCCCGCTCTGCGTTACGGTGGATTTCGATACCGTGGGGAAGGGCGAGAACAAGGACCAGAACGGAACGGTCACCGTCCGAGACCGGGATTCCATGAAGCAGGTCCGCGTCCCCGCGGAACAACTGCCTGACTACCTGACCTCATACTTCAAAGGTCAGCACCGCCCGCACTGAATAGCTATTAACCAATAGATATTTCATAGCTGATAGCTACTGGCTATTAGCTACTGGCTAATAGCCGTCATTTGAAATATTGCACACCGGCCCAGGCCTGCGGGGCGTTGCCGCGACTGGGCCTTTTGCCGCTCAAAGACCGGGGCTTTAGGCCCTGACATCCGGGCCGGCCGCGCTTTATACTATTCATTGCCGGGTTGGGCCGGCTTCGTCCGACAGTCTGCGGCCAAAAGGCGCTGAGAGAGGCTTTTTCAGCAGACTGTAAATGGGGGGTGGGGGATGACAATATTCCTGATGTCGTTGTTCCTGGTCGCGCCGGCGGCGGCAGCGCCTGGAACGGATGGCGCTTTAGCGCAGCTCGGCGCGGCGACGGCCGCCGCCCATACGCCCGGGGTCCCTGGGCCCGGAAAACCCGCGAATACCGGCTATGCGGCCGAGGAAGGCCTGTCGGCCAAAGGAGGCCTGCCTCTGGAAGACGGCCTGACCTCTTATGCCAAAGCCGCCGGCTTGCGCGCCGGCACCAAGTTCGAGATACTTCAGGAACTCTTCGAGCGGGGCCGCCCGGCTACGAAAGAGGAACTGACCGGCTGGTTCTCCGGCCGCTACGTCTGCGCCGAATATCCCGACCTGATGTGGGGCTCCCTGATGGCCGGTTTCGAGGCCGCCGAGGCCGGGCCCCTGTTCCCCTCAAGGTTCTGGATGGCTCTCCCCAGACCGAACAGGGACCTTTCCTACTACGACAGCCTGAGCGCGGCCAAAACCGACATCATCAGGGCGACCATAGACAGGGCCCGGTTCCAGCTGACCTTCCCGGAGGCCGCGGGAACATATACCTATCCGGGAGCCCCGGCGCCGATAACCTACCGCCTGGAATACCGCAGGAACGGTGAATATATAGTGGAAAAGATGGGTGACAGCCAGCCCGGGTCCGGCTACACATACTATTTCCTTAAAGTAACCCCTAAAAAATAACCCATGCCTAAGTTCACAGCAGGACCCGCCGGGGAACCTTGCGCGCAGGGCAGTTAGACCGCCGGAACTGTTCAGTTTCTTCCTTCTGTTGGAGCGGGAGGCAGGGGATTTGGCGGTCTTACGCAACCAAGGGTGCGCGACCAACGGAGGTAGCCTTCTTCCGGCCGGGCCGGGGTTTCCGGGGAAACAGTGCCGGTATTCTCCGCCGGCGCGTGAACTCGGCAAAAAAACAAAGTTTTTTGCCTCGGACATTCACGCGCCGTCCCGGAGGGATACGCTCCGACTACCGGCCCTAAACCCCTAAATGGCCGGCAGAAGGCTACCTCCGTCGCCCGCTCCAAATAAGGAAGTACCTGTTGGCTACAAGCTAATAGCTATCAGCCAGTATTTGACAGGCCCGAAAATCCTTCTCCCTTACCACAAGCCTGTTTTAGGCCGAAAGGCCTAAGATCTACCGGCCTTTTTCCACCATAAAACTGGGGCTTTCGCCTCTTATGGACTTCCGGCCCATTTTCATATACTGGATATCTGAAGTACGGCGGACCGGCGGCGGCACCCGCCGTGTCGGACAAGTCGGATCGGCAACAAATGGAGACTAAAAGCATGAAGAAGTTCTTAATTTCGGCGATACTGGCGGGGATCGCGGCCGGCTCGGCCGCGGCGGGCCCTGTCGGTTCGCCCCGCGGGAAAGCCCTGGACCAGCTGGTAGGCGCGGCTTCCCCGGCCGGTATCGAGGATATCCAGACGCCAAAGGCGCCAGTTCCCGCGCGCGGATCGGCGGAAGAAGAGAACACTTTCATAAAAGGAGCGATGCCTCCCGGCGCCGAGTTCCCGGACCCGGCCGCAGGCCGCGCCGCCGGCGCCACCAAGTTCGATACTTTCAAGGCCCTCTTCGAAAACGGCAGGCCGGCCACCAAGGAAGAGCTTACAGGATGGCACTCCGGGCGCTACGTCTGCCGTTCCAGACCCGACACTGTTTACGGGGCCATCATGGTAGGCAGCGAATCCTATCCGGACGGACCGGCGCTTCCATCCAAGTTCCGCATCGGCCTCCCCGGCACAAATACCGACCCGGTCTATTTCGACGTCCTTGACGAGAATAAAGTAGCCGCGGTAAAGAAATCCATGTCCCTGCACGGAGTGGAGCTTACTTTCCCCGCGGCCATGGGCACTTACGTATATTCCCAGGGCACGGCCGCCACGATCTACACTATGGAATACCGCAAATCCGGAGGTTACATAATCGAGAAGATGGGAGGCGACCAGCCCTTCGCCGGATACACCCTGTACATGTACAACGTCACTCCCAAGGCGGACGCCTCGGAAGCGGGAACTCCCGCCGAAGCTTCCCAGAAGAAACCCTCCGCGGATTGAAGCGGGACCAGCGGTCACGCGGACCCGCGGCCGGAAATCCGGCCGCGGTTTTTTATCGGGGCGGCGGGAGCGGAAGGCGGCTTATTTGCTATAATACCTGCCTATGGCATACAAATGTTCTATTTGCGGAAAAGGCCCGGTTTCAGGCGGCTCCTACAGCCACTCGAACAGGGCCACAAAGCGGATCTTCAAGCCCAACCTTCAGAAGCAGAAGGTGGCCATGAACGGCACGGTACGCTCAGCTCTGGTCTGCACCAACTGCATCAAGAGCGGAAAAGCCCCCAGAACCGCTAAATAATCCGCCCCTCCCCCCTCTCTCTTCGCCACGCGCCCTACGGGCGCGCGGCGTTACAATAATTCAATATTTTTAAAACATTCCTTATTGTATAATTCCCTTGTATATTTCCCCGTTTTCGGCCTCTGCGCGCCGTGGCTGAAGCCAGTGCCGCATGCCGGATAAGCCGGAGGTTTAAATGGATTTCGACAAAAAATTGGACCCCTCCACGATCACCGACGTGGAGACCGCGAAACTGGCCCTGCGCTGGGCCGTGGAAAAGATACACGCCCTCTCCGACGACAACGCCCGTCTGAAGGAGGACAACCGCTCCAAGACCAACCTCGCCCGCTCGCTCACCGAACAGGCCGAACAGAAGGACGAAACTCTGAAAAAATGGCAGTCCACGATCAAGACCTGGGAGGAGAACTGGCGCTCCCAGACAGCCATGGAGGCGGACCTCAAATCCAAGCTGCGCGAGCAGATACTGAACGAGGAGGCGTCCAATTGGCGGCAGGCCCGGACCCAGCTCGAGAACGAGATCAAGGCCCTGAAGAACGAACTGGGTTCCAAAGAAGCCGAGATCGGCAAACTAAAGCTCCTGGCCATCGACGAGATAAGAAAGGCGGCGGAGCTCAAGGAAGCCGAAACCCAGGCCATCATCCTTGGCAGGCAGGAGGCGATGGCCGAGCAGGAAAGGTCCATGCGGTCCCGCCTGGAGCTCATGGAAAAGGAGATGGTCGAGAACCACCGTCTCAAGATTGAGACCGAGGAACTGGCCCTCAGGGAACGCTACGAAGTTAAGCTCCGCGAATTTTCCAAGCTTTATCAGGAGAAGGAGAACCAGCTCGAGGATTTCCGCCAGAAACTGGAAAAAGAGTACCAGGAAAAAGCGGAGGCGCTGACCGCGGCCCGCCTCGTCAGGATCGAAGAGGAGCGCCGCGCGCTTGCCGCCGCCCAGGAAGCCGCCGCCGCGGAAGCGGCAGAATCCGCCGAAAAGCGGATAGCCGGTCTGCGGGCCGAATTCGACAAACAGCGCGCCGCGATGCACGCGGATTTCAAGACCAGGGAGGAGAGTCTCGCCGCCGCCAGAGAAAGCGAGATAGCCTTCCTGAAAGAAGCCCATCAGAAGGAGGTGGCCGAGGTACGGGAACGTCTGCGCCAGCAGACCCAGCAGCGCGAACAGGACTACGTGGATATGCGCATGCAGATGGAAAAGCAGATGCTGGACCTGGTTAAAAAGCACGACGACTCCGCGGCCGAGGCCTTCAACGCGGCTGCGCGCGAGACCAGGGACGCCTGGAGCCGCCTCGCCGTCAATAACCAGAAGAAACTGGACGCCATAATCGCCGATATCAACGCCCGCTGGGAGAAGGACTGGGCCGGACGGGAAGAAGCGCTCAACGCCCAGATAGAATCCCGGGTAGCCGAGGAAAAATCGCGCCTGGCAGCGGCGGCGGCCGCCAAAGAGGAGGCCTTCAGGAACGGCCTGCTCCGCGAACAGAACGAACTCGCCGCCCGTTCCGCCGCCGACACGGAAAAGTCCAGGCAGGAGATGGAGAAAGCCTACGAAGAGCGCCTGGGGCAGGTGAGGGCCGAGCTGGAGGAGGCCTACCGGCTGAAAGAACGCGCGCTGGAGGAACGCCTGGCCGCCAGGGAAAAAACCCAGGCCGCGGCCTGGCAGGTCAAAGAGGAGGCGTGGACGCTGGAGCGGGAACGCTCCCTGCTGGAGGAGCGCGAGAGATGCAAGAGCGAGTTTTCCAGATACCGCTCCATCCTGAAGGAGAAGTTCCTGGAGTTCGAGGACGAACTGAAGCTCAAATACGCGCATAAGGAGCTTGAGCTGGCCGACAAGTTCAAGACCGAAGCCGCCGCGCGGGAACAGGACCTGGAAAAGCGCCTGGCCCAGGAGAAGCTGCGCCTCGAGAACGAGTACGAATCCAGAAAGAAATCCCTGGCGCGCCGCGAGGCGGAGCTCGAACGGGCGCTGGACGAATCCAGGAAAAAGCTGGAGACCGAAAAGACGGATTTCGAGAACCGTACGGCGGAGAGAGGCAAAAAGACTCTGGCCGCCGCCGAGCAGGCGCTGCTGGAGAAATATGCCCGCATGGAAGCGGACCTCGCCAGGGCGCTGTCGGACCGCGAGACGGCTTTCGCCGCCAGGGCCGAGGAACTGGGCCGCGCCTGCGACGCCCGGATAAGGGAAGAGCGGGCCAGGCTTGAGGAGGCGAATCGGGCCGCGGAAGCGCGCCTTACGGCCAGGGAGGCGGAGCTGGAGAAGATGAGGACCTCGCTGGAGCGCCAGCACAGCGAACTGAAGGTACGCCTGTACCAGGAACTGCAGGCCAAGGAACAGGAGCAGTTCGCGCAGCTCGCCAAGGCCAAGGAACAGATGTATTCCGGGCTCAACGAGCACCGGGCCGCCATGGACGCGGAGTACGAAAAGCGCTTCGCGGACCTGCGCGCCCAGGAAGCGGAGATGGAGACCCGCGCCGCGGAGCAACTGAAGGGACGCATGGAGCAGCTCAAGGCGCAGAAGGACGAGGAGCTGGAAAAACTGTCGTTCGATTTCGAAACGCGCCGCGAGGAGCTGGAGCGCCAGCATCAGAACAGGGAAAAGACCCTGCGCTCGGAACTGGCGGAACGCGCCGCGATGCTCGAGGCCGACGCGGCCCGCAGGGAAAAGGAGCGGGCCGCCACCGACGAAAAGAACCTTGCCAGACGCCGCGAAGAACTGGAGAGCCTGATGCGCCAGAAAGAGGCCGAACTGGAAAAACGCTATCTCCAGCAGTCCGCCGATCTGGCCGCCGAGGCGGACAAGCAGCGCATTCTCTGGGAAAGCCATAAGTCGGACGTGCTGGACCACGAGCGCCAGGCGATGCGCTCCGAATTCGAGAAGAAAGAAGCCCTGCTCACGCAGAAACTGGACGAAGAACTGTCCCGCAACAAGCAGCAGCGCCTCCGCCTGGAAGAGGAGCTGTCGGCGAGGAAGAGCGAGCTGGAAAAGGCCTATTATATGGAGATGGAGAAAGCGCGCACCGCCATGGACAAGCTCCGCGGCGATCTGGAGAACGGCGTAAAAGCCAAGTTCCGGGAACTCGAGGAAGAAAAGCGGCGTCTGACCATGATGATCGCCCAGAAAGAAGAGGAGTACGTCGCCCAGTACCAGAAGAAGGAGGAGGAACTCCTCAAGTTCTGGGAGCGCAAGCAGCAGGAACTGCAGCTAAGACGCGACAAGGAAACGAAGGATAAGAGCGGCAAGTGACCCCGTAAAGCGGGAGCGTATGGAACAGGACGACCTCGACGAGATCCTCAAGGAGACCGAGCTTGACTCGGCCAAGATGGTGCTCCGCCTCTCTTCCGAACTCAGGGAGAAGGAACTGGAACTCGCCGCGCTGCGTTCAAAAAGCTTCGAGGAGATCCAGCGCAACAACAAGGCGAAGGAGGCCGAGTTCGAAGCGCTGATACAGGGCCAGGAGGCCGGCATCCGCAAGAGGGAATCGGAACTGGCCCGGCTGATGGTGGAGACCGAATCCCGCCTGTGGCAGAAGCACCAGACCATGCTGGAAGAGGCCATATCCAGGCACAGGAGCGAGATCGAGGCGGAACGCGCCCGGCTCAACGAAGAGGTCGCCCGCAAGGAACGCGAGGTGCTGGAACAGAAGAAGAACCTCCGCCTGGAAATGGAGGAATTGTTCAAGAAGTGGGAAGCGGAACGCGAAGCGGATTTCGCCAACGAGCGCAGGACCTTCGTGGAGGAGCTGAAACTGGGGCGCGAGAGCGCCCAGCGGGAAGCCGAGGAGCGCTCCAGGCACCTGGAAGCCCTCTGGAAGGAAAAGTTCGCGCAGCATACCGCGGAGACGGAGGCCAGGCACGCGATCGCGCTGGAAGAAGCGGTGAACAAGGCCCGGCAGGAACGCCTGGCCGAGATGAAGGAGATGAGCGACCGCCTGAACGCGGAAATAAAAAGACTATACTCCGAAAAAGAGGCCGCTATGGATCGGTCTCGCCGCGAGACCGAGGAAGCGCTCCTGGCCTCGGAACGCGCCTTGGAAGAAAGGCGCAACAGACTGGAGACCGAATTCGCGGCGAAATACGAGAAACTCAGGAACGATCTGGACAGGAAGGAAAAACAGCTGGAAGCGGAATTCTCGGAGAACTCGGCCGAACTCGCCCGGCGGCTGTCGGCCCGGGAGAAGGCCCTTGAAGAGAAGGAGGCCCGGGTAGCGGCGGAGCGGGAGGAGCTGTCCGGCTTCCGCGACCAGGCGGCCGAAACGATACGCCGCAGGGAAGCGGAAATCACCAGGGTATTCGAGGACCGGTTCGCTCTCCTGAAAGCCTCGATGGAAGAATCGGCCGCCGCGCGGGAACTGGAATTCTCCCGCAGGACCGAGGCGGCCGCACTGCGCTTCGGCGCGCTGGAGGCGCAGAAGGACGAGGCGCATAAGCGCGCCGCCGAGCTGGCGGCCGAGAACGACGAACTCAAGCGGCGCCTGGGGGAAAGGGACGCCGCGTTGCGCCGCATGGAGGAGCAGGAGCACGAACGCACCTCCAGCCTGCGCAAGACCTTCGAGGACGAATTTTCCCTGAAGGCCCAGGCACTCATGGCCAGGCTGGACGCCGAAGGTGAGGAGGCCAGGAAGGGCCTGGAGGACCGCCTGCGGTCGGAGAACGACAGGCTGGCCGCACAGTACAGGATCAAGGAAGAGGGGCTGGCCGCCCTGCGCGAGTCGCTGAGCGCCCAGGCCGGCGAGATCGAGAAGAAATTCATGGAAACCCTGCGCGTAAAGGAGCGCGAAAGCGCCGAGAACGCGGCCAGGGCCGTGGCGGGCCTGAACGCGCGTCTCGCGGAGGCGAGGGACGCCGCCGCCAGGGACCAGGAGGCTTTGCGGCTGAAAGCGGAAGAGGCCATAGCAGCCCAAAGCGCCGAATTCGAGGCCAGGCTCAGGGAGAAGGACGAACAGAACGACCGGCGCCTGCGCGAGACGGAAAAACGCATTTCGGACGAGGCCGCGCGCAGACTGGAAATGGAGACCGGCAAGATAGAGGAATCTTTCCAGCGGCGCGTATCGGAGCTGGAGAGCCGGTCTAACATCATGGAGCAGAACCTGGCCTCCGCCCGCGCGGCCAGGGAAGCCGCTCAGGCTCAGATACGCAAGCTCAGGGAGGAGATCGAGCTCCTGACCGTCGGGCTGGACAGGTCAGAACAGGAAAAGCAGGCCCTTGTCCAGGCGAACCTGTCCCAGGCCAAGGACATCCGGCTGGCCCTCGAAAAAGAATTCCTGGAAAAACTTTCCGGGATAGAGAAGAACTACCTCGCCCAGCTGGCCGAGGCGATAAAACTAGGAGAGGCCCGTGAAAAGGACCTCCTGCACGAATCTTTCAAAAAACTGTCCTTCCTCAAGGACGACTGCTCCGCCAGGAGCGCGGCGCAGCTCAAGGAGATGGAAAGCGTATATCTGGAAAGGGAGACCAGGCTGCGCGAGGCCCTTGAAGAGGGATACCAGCTGAAGGAAAAAAGCCTCCTGACCCGTTACGAACAGATGGAACGCAACTACGAAGCGGCCCTCTCCGAAAAGACGATCCAGCTTGACAACGACCGTTCTATGGCCGAAAGCGTGGCCCGCCTCAAGACCGAACTGGAGGAGCGGAGCAAAGAGCTTAATTCCCGGATAGCCCAGCACGACCGGGTCCTGGAAGACACCCGAAGGTCGCAGGAAGCCGCCTACGCCGCCGCCAGGAAAGAGATGGAGGACGAGCACAGGGTAAAGAGCGAGCAGCTGGAAAAGGAACGCGCCAAGATCAAGGCCCTGCTGGAACAGGAACAGCGCCTGGTCTCGGACCTGCAGAAGCGCGAAGCGGCCCTGCAGGAAAGCTACGCCGCGAAAGAAGCGGCCATGGCCAAGGAATTCGAACTTTCAAGGAAAAGGCTGGAGAGCGAGTACCAGGCCAGGCTGAAAGAGCTCGGCAGGGACCTCCCCCCCGACCGTAAGGGCTGAGCTCCTCGCTCTCCGAGGCGTTTAAAATCCCGGAATATTTATTATAATAACACCATGTCGAACTTCGTTCCCAGAGAGGTTTTTCTCACAAAGGGCATCGGCCGCCACAAGGAAAAGCTGGCCAGCTTCGAGGAAGCGCTCCGTGACGCCAGGATAGCCAAATACAACCTGGTCCACGTTTCCAGCATCTTCCCCCCTCATTGCAAAGTCGTCCCCAGGCAAAAGGGCATTGAAGGCCTTAAGCCCGGACAGATAGTCCATTGCGTGCTGAGCCGCAACGCGGTGTGCGAGAACCACAGGCTGATAGCCGCGTCCGTGGGGCTGGCTATACCGAAGGACAAATCCCAGTACGGGTACATCTCCGAACATCACACTTTCGGCGAGACCGACGAGAAGAGCGGTGAGTACTCCGAAGACCTGGCCGCCCTCATGCTCTCCACCATCCAGGGCGTGGAATTCGGCAGCGAGACCACCTGGGACCAGAAGGAAGAGATCTGGAAGCTCAGCGGAAAGATCGTGCGTTCCACCAACGTCACTCAGTCCGCGATATGTTCCGAAGGCCTGTGGACCACCGTGGTAGCCGCCGCCGTTTTCGTTTTCTGACGTCCCCGCGCGGGCGCAGCGGATCCCGCGCTTCTTATCCTCTCTTACGGAGCCTCCGCCGTGAAATTAAGACCGAACAGGGTCCAGTTCCTTCCGCATCGCAATCCGCCGCTTGAAAAAGCGCGCTTCGCCGTAATCCCGGTCCCCTACGAGCGGACCACCTCTTACATGAAAGGGACCGCCGCAGGGCCGGACGCGGTCCTTAAAGCCTCTCCCCAGCTGGAGCTCTGGGACGAGGAACTCGGAAAAGAGACCTGGCGCGAAGGCATCCTGACCCTTTCGGCCGTAGACGTCGGCGGCGGAGAGAAGGCCTTTTTCAAAAGGCTTGAGAGCTATACCGCGGGGCTGCTTTCCTCCTTCAAAGGCGTTCCCTTCTTCATAGGGGGGGAGCACAGCGTGACCCAGGGACTGCTGCCGCCGTTCCAGAGAATGTATCCGGATCTGTCTATCCTGCATTTCGACGCGCACGCGGACCTCAGGGCCGAATACTTCGGGACGCCGAGAAGCCACGCCTGCGCCCTCTACCCGGCCTCCAGGATATCCAGGACGGTCCAGGTCGGCATCCGCAGCGTCGGGCATGATGAAAGACGGCGCGTCGATACCGGTCTGGTAAGGACCTTCCTTATGCACGACAATCCGGATATCGCCCGGCTGGAGAAGAAAGTGCTCCGCGCGCTCTCCGGCACCGTCTACATGACCATCGACGTGGACGGATTCGACCCTTCGGTGATGCCCGGTACTGGCACCCCCCAGCCCGGCGGTTTCGCGTGGCACGACGCCCTTAGGCTGTTCCGCGCGGTCTGCCGTGAAAAGAAAGTGGTGGGTATCGATCTGGTGGAAGTCAGCCCTCTTAAAGGCTCCCCTGTGACCGAATTCGCAGCGGCGAAACTCCTCTACCGTCTTATGGGATACCTGAGCTGAACCGGAAGACAGGGAAGAAAGACCGCGGCCCGTACGGGCCGCGGTCTTTCTTTATCCGGCGCGCTTCCTGTTATTTCCGGTTCACGTGCACGACCTTCGCCGGAGGGAAGCCGTTGAACCAGGTGGAGGAGGCGTGACTGTACGCCCCGATGTTCCTGCTGTACAGCAGATCCCCCAGTTCCAGGTCCGACGGCAGGCTCTCCGACATGGAGATAACGTCCAGCGCGTCGCAGGTCGGACCGAAAACGCCGCAGATCTGCTCCGGCCCTTTGCGGAACGACTTCAGATGGTAGTGGCAATGGTCGAAGATTATGCCCGAGTAGGTGTGATACACCCCGTCGTTCACGTAATAACAGACCTTGCCGTCGCGTACCGCCTTGCCGTTTATCTGCACCACCGAAGTCCCGGCCGTCGCTATCAGGAACCGGCCGGGCTCGGCCAGGATCTCGATATCCCCGGGGAACAGGCGGTCCAGCTCCGCGTTGATGCGGCCGGCCAGCACCTTGAACGGCTTGACGGTATCGTCATAGGGGGCGGGGAACCCGCCGCCGAGGTCCAGCAGGTTCATTTTGGTGTAGCCCCGGTCCCGCGCTTCGTTGAAGATATCGGCCGAAAGGTTTATGGCCTGTACGAAGTTCTCGAAGTTGGTGGTCTGGCTGCCCACATGGAAGCTGAGGCCCTCCACCACCAATCCGGCCTTATCGGCCTCCAGGATAAGGTCCACCGCCTCGCCGGGAGCCGCGCCGAACTTGGAGGACAGTTCCACCATCGCTCCGGTGTTCGGCACCCTGATGCGGAGGGCCAGCCCGGCATGAGGGGCGTATTTCTTTATCTTCTTTATTTCTTCCAGATTATCGAAGGTCACCAGCGGCTTGTACGGGTCCAGTTCGCGCAGGGTCTCGTTCGGTTTTATGGGATTGGCGTATATTATCTTGTCCCATATCCAGTCCTGCCGCTTTTTGGCCGGCATGTTCTTTATGTTCTCATAGACGATCTTGAACTCCGGCATCGAAGCGACGTCGAAGCTGGCCCCCGCCTTGTAAAGCGTCCTGACTATCTCCGGCAGTGGTTCGCACTTAACAGCGTAATAGGCCTGCACCCTCGGAAGGTACCGCTTGAAGGTGGCGTAATTACGACGGATCTCGTCGTGATCAACTATGAACAGCGGCGTTCCGTGCCTTTTTGCCAGCTTTTCTATTTCTTTCGGCGTCAGCATTTTTTCCTCCGACCGGTATCCGGTCGCCCTCGGTTATCAGGAAGTTCTTGAACTGCCATGGATCGCTCTCGTCTATATCGGGGTTATTGTAGCCCTTGAAGGCGTTGGTGTAGTGCTTCAGGGGCGTCCAGTCGGACGGCTTGGAAATGAATCTCCCGAGATACGGCCGGGCTATCTTCAGAATGTAGTCGTGGGGCAGGTCGTCCGGCACCAGGACCCCCCGCTCCGGGTTCTCCATCATCCATATAGTCGCCGCTGCCACCGAGATGGCCACCTGCATGGTGGTGGCGTTCTGATGCGGCACCAGGCGCCTGGATTCCTCTATGCTGAGGTCGCTGCCGGTCCACCAGGAATTATACTGATGTCCCATGAGCAGCGCCCCGAGGATATCGGAACCGCCGGTTATCTCGTCGCCCATTATGCGCAGCTTGGGCTGCAATTTATAGTCGTAACCGCGCAGCTCGTTAAGCGAGGCGATGGCGGCGTCGCTCGGGCAGTAGGCGTAGTGGACGGTCGGGCGGTAGACCGCTTTCCCGTTCTCCCATACCGTCAGTTTGTCCGAGATGGTGAAAGCCTCTCCATGCCGCACTATCATCCCGCGGATGCGGTAATCTGGCACCCAGGAGGAGACCCAGGTGTTCATTCCCATGCGCGCCAGGCAGATCTGATTGCGGGGGCCTTCCTTATGCTCGTAAGCCAGGGGCGGCAGTTCTTTCTCGTGCGTGCCCCAGCCGAGTTCGGCGGTGGTGATGCCCTCCTCGCGGAAGCCTTCTATGCTCCAGGTGTTCACGAACTCGTTCACCCTCTTGGGCACGTCCGAGATCTGGGTGTCGCGTTCGCTGACGTGTATCACTTTCACGCCGAGCCGGCGGGCGAGCTGATTGAAGGTCCTGTCGCTGATCAGCTGCTGGAGCTGTTCGGCTTCGCGCCCGGTCGCTTTTTTATCCGAGATCATGCGCCTGGCTATGTCGATGAGCCCCTGTTTGGTGAAGTGGGAGATCAGTCCGGGATTGGCCCCGTGCTCCAGCACCGCCGTGGCGCCCGGACGGGCCCACTTCGCGATCAGACGGCGCACGTTCATATGGCGCCAGTACAAGGTGCGCTCCGTGGGATGCTTGTTCTCCGCGCCCTCGTAGGGGTCCCATATCTCGGTGGAAGTGTTGACGTAGAGGACGCCGTTCTCATGGCACCATTCCAGGAGTTCGCAGCAATCTATGTTCCAGGCGAGGTCGATGAGCACGTCGCCGGCGGCGACGTATTTCGCCAGCTTGGAGGCCATATTATCGCGGGTGATCCTGTCCTTTACGAAGCGCACGCCCTTGGCGGTCCACGGCTTGAGCGCTTTCCGGCGGTCCTCGAAATCCATCACCGTCACATTGCGGGCGGGTATCTTCAGCAGCTTCATCAGGATGGGCAGCGTGCACTGGGCCACCGCTCCGTAACCGAGGAAAAGCACTCTTTTATTGAATTCCTTTATCATTGTTCCGGACCTCGGGGAACGGGACCCTCATCGCTCACACGGCTTTCGCCGGCCCGTCGCTGTGTTTATCAAGCAACATATAATACAAAAAAATCCGCGCCCCCTAAAAATTCCCGCCCCTCACATCCGCGCCCCCCCAGTCCATGTCCGTGCCCTAACAGAACGGAATATAGCGATAGTCTTTGGAGCGGGCGACGGAGGCTGCCTCCTGCCGGCCATTTAGGGGTTTAGGGCCGGTAGTCGGAGCGTATCCCTCTGGGACGGCGCGTGAATGTCTGAGGCAAAAAACTTTGCTTTTTTTGCCGAGTTCACGCGTCGGCGGAGAATACCGGCCCTATTTCCCCGAAACCCCGGCCCGGCCGGCAGGAGGCAGCCTCCGTTGCCGGCGGACCCTTGGGTACCAACCGAAGGCCTACATATCGAAAAGATAATGGTTGAACCTGGAAGGATCAGAACACACAGCGGAAACCGCCGCGGGGGCTCTTGTAGGTCGGAACCCCGCTCCCGCGGTCACCCGGCCGCGGACTCACGTCGAAAAAGCTGCAGGACCCGCCGCGCTGCACCCGCTGCGCCCCCGCCCCCGGCCCCTTGGGATTCTCCGAAGGCGCCTCCCTGTAATAGTTCATCCCGTACCGGTCGGCCACCCACTCCCACGCGTTCCCGGCCATATCGTAAAGACCATACTGGTTCGGCTTCTTCAACCCAACCGGATGGATCCTTCCCTCCGAATTGGCGTGATACCAGGCGTACTCGCCCAGCTTCCCTTCGTCGTCGCCGAAACTATAGCGCGTCAGCGAACCTCCGCGGGCCGCCTTCTCCCATTCCGCCTCTGTCGGCAGCCTCTTCCCGGCCCACTCGCAGTACGCAGAAGCGTCGCTCCAATCCACGTTGACCACCGGGTACGAGGAAGCGCTCCACTCCGGCTGCTCCGGCATCGGCCGCCCCGTCGCCGCCGCGAAAACCCTGTAATCCCCAGCCGTCACCTCGCGCCTGTCCATGCTGAAAGCCCCCAGGTAAACCTCCCGGCGCGGCGACTCGTCATCCCCGCCCTCTCCCGCCGGAGACCCCATGAAAAAACCTCCGGAAGGGATAAGGGCCATGTCCAGGAACGGAAGCAGATAGACCACGTACGGGTCTTCGTCCGGCGAAGTCCCGTGCGCTTTAACGAAAGCCGCGGCCAGCCTTTCCTTCTCATCCTCGTCCGCGGCGTAAGACAGCATGCGGCTCACTTTATTCCAGTCGGTATCCCGCGTCCACGCGCGCGCGTCCATGCCTGGCGGAAGAGCCGGCTGCACCCCGGCCCGGAAAATCTTCCCTGGATCCACGACGGGAGAGGCCGCTCTTCCCATCGCCGCTATATCCGGCCCGGCTTCGCCCGGGGAAAGACCGAGGACCCCGCTGACGTCCCCGGCCAGGTGCGCGGCGCTACCCCCGCCCGCCGCCGGGGGAGGCAGAGCCCGGGAAACCAGGGCGCTCAGTTCTCCGGCGGTTATCTTCCGGTCTCCGTCCTTATCGGCCCAGCCCCGCAGCCCGCCGAGGGTCAGATAGCTGAGCGCGGGACGTTCCAGTCCGGACAAACGGGCGGAGGCGCGGCATTCCGCGCCCCGGACGTAGGACAGCGACACTACCCCAGGCGCGCCGGGAGAAGAGGTCCTGACCCCGCCTGGCCGCGCCGCTTCCGGAGAGCAGGCGTCTAAGACCGCGGCCGAACCCGCGTTCTTTCCCTGCGACATCGCCTCCAGCAAAACTTTTCTCGGCGTCCCCGGACCGTATCCCCCCCTTTCCCCCCGCTGCGCGTCCTGCGGCAGCAGGATGTCCCTTCCCGAGGCGTCGACCGAACCGTAACCGATAAAGACCAGCCACAGCGTCCCGCCCGGACCGGCAAGGGAGGCGGCGCGCGAAACGGCGTCCCTAAGGGCCTCGTCTGTCGCTTCAGCGTCCAGCAGCATCGTGATGTTCATGCCGGGCACGCCGCGGGTCTTGTTGAAATAATCGAACCAGGCCCAGGCGTTGGCCCTGGCCCCGGCAAGCCTCGGCAGCGAGCTGTATTCCTCTATGCCCGCTATAACGGCCGCGTCCTGCCCGCCTCCGCCGGCCGGAGCGGCCGGTTCTGAAAGCGCCGGCCAGGGAGGATAGACCTGGCCGCCGCGCAGGGCCGGGGCCGGGCCCGGGAAAAGAACGGCCAGGGCCAGCGCCAGTACGGCGGCGCGGGACGCGGGAGACGATATGCGCGGCGGCTTCATATTGCCAGCAATTCTATCAAATTTGCCCTAAGGCCCCCCGGCCGGGAGAATAAAAAACCCGCTCTTTCAGCGGGTTTCACTATCGACGCGTCTAACGCGACTCACAGCAGGGTCTTAAGCACCACAACCTCAACCCGCCTGTTCCTGGCGCGGCCGGCCTCGGTGGCGTTGGAGGCAACATAACCGGCGGCTCCGGTCCCCTCGTAGGTCAGTCTGCCGGGGTCTATTCCGGCCTCCACAAGGTACCTGTATACGCTGTTCGCCCTCTCTCTGGCCAGTATCCGGTTCGAACTCGGAGAACCGCTGGAATCGGTATATCCTCTGACCGTGACCATATTGGCCTTGCAGGTCTTCAGGAACAGCGCTATCTGCAGCATGGCCGGAAGGGCCTCCTGCTGCATCAGGCTCTCTCCAGGCCTGAAGATCATGCTCTCGGCTATGCTGAGGGCGAGCCCCTCGTCCGTATACTGGAACCTGAGCTTCCAGTCGGCCAGGCCCCTGATCTCCATGGCGGAGAGAAGAGTGAAGGACACCGGCTTGGTCGTGTGGAACTTTCCGCCGGGGTCGCGCCACCCGAACGTGGCCGTATAGAACCCGTCCGGCAGCGGTTCTCCCTTATAGGAAGTGCCGGACCAGGAGACCAGCGGCGGAGGGTTTTTCTCCCCCTGCACGAAGCTCACCTTGCGCCCGCGCCGGTCGAAGATCTGTATCTGCCAGGTCCCGGCGCCTTCGAGACCGCCCTCGTCCAGGGTGTAGAATATGCCGGTCTGAGGGTCCCGGTTGCGTATCGCGAACCGCACCGGCGGGGAGGTGAGCTCCGGGGTCAGCTTCTCCCGGGCCTCCAGCACGACTTCGTTCTGGACGGCGTCGTCGTCC